>JBDSAB010000449.1:0-7440 GCA_039922395.1 Caldimonas sp. | reverse complement strand
GGCGATGCCCTTGAACAGACTCTGCGGTGCGGCAACGTAACCCAGGTGCAGGTACCCGGGCAGCGCATCGACGTCAAGCTCTGCGCGAACCCCGGGCAGCGCCAACAGCGCCTTGGCCTCGGTGGAGAACGCGAGCCGCGTGGCATCGTGCATCCAGTACAGCGGCTTGATCCCGAGCCGGTCACGCCCGATCAGCAGGCGCCGGCGCCGCGCATCCCAAAGCGCGAACGCGAACATCCCGTTCAACCGCTCGACGAAGGCATCGCCTTCGGTCTCGTACAGGTGGAGCAGCACCTCGCTGTCCGAGCGCGTCTTGAAGCGACAGCCACGCGCCTGAAGCTCGGCACGCAACTCGCGGTAGTTGTAGATCTCGCCGTTGCAGACAAGCCAGACCATGCCGTCCGCAGTGGTCAGCGGCTGGTGACCCCCCTCGACGTCGATGATCGAGAGCCGTCGCATGCCGATCCCGGCTGCGCCGTCGACATGCATCCCTTCGTCATCGGGACCACGATGCCGCGTGACGTCGCCCATGGCACGCAGCAACGCCGGCTCGACCGGACGTCCGTCGAGATGGATCAGACCATGAATGCCGCACATGCCGCCCGCGCTCTCAGTCGGCCGCAGGGACCAGGCGACGCTGGTCATCCACGGCAGAGCGCCGGTCGACGACCGAGGAGGAATCACCTCCAGAGTGGCGCAGGAACGCATCGAACATCAGCAGCGACCACAAGGCCGGGCTGTGGTCGCGCGACCCCGATTGGTGTTCGTCGATGAGTTGCGACAACGCGCGGCGCTCGAACCAGCCGGTCGCTGCCAGCCGCTCGCCAAGCACCGCATCGCGCATCCGCTGGGCGAGCGGGCCTCTGAACCAGCGCGCGAGCGGCACGGCGAAGCCCATCTTTGGGCGGTAAAGCACCGCCTCGGGAAGCTGCGGCTCCAGCGCCTTCTTGAGCAGCCACTTTCCCTCTCCGCCACGCAGCTTGAACGAGGAAGGCAGCGTGGCAAGCCATTCGACCAGCGGGTGATCCATCAACGGCTCGCGGACCTCCAGCGAATGCGCCATGCTGGCCCGGTCGACCTTGGTGTTGATGTCGCCCACCAGATAAGTCTTGGTGTCGATGTACTGAATCAGCGCGAGCGGGTCATCGGTGTTCGCGTTGGCGGCGTGCCGGTCGAAGAGGTCGCGCGCGTCGTAGCCGCCCAACTCCCGCTGCAGGCGAGCGCTAAAGAGCTGTGTCCGCATGGGACGACGCACGATCGACATTGCATGGAAATAGGCCTCGACCGCGCCGCGCGCCATTCCTTCGAACGTGGTCTTGGCGCGCAACGCACGTGGCGCCCAGTCGGCTTTGGGATACGCGTAAGCGAGTGCCCCGAACAGCGGGCGACGCAAAGAGAGCGGCAGCGCAGCGCGCAATCGCTCCTCCATCAAGTGCAACCGATATCGGCGGTATCCGCCGAAGGTCTCGTCGCCACCGTCACCCGACAGCGCCACCGTCACATGCTTTCGAGCGAGTTGACAGACTCGGTAGGTCGGAATCGCGGAGCTGTCGGCGAAGGGTTCGTCATAGAGCGGCGCGAGGATGTCGATGAGATCGAAGTCGTCGCTGCGCACGGTTTCGGCCCGGTGCCGCGTTGCATAGAGATCGGCGACCTGGCGCGCAAACATCGCCTCATCGAAGGCCGGATCGTCGAACGCGATCGAGCAGGTGTTGACGCTTTCGCTCGACAGGCCTGCCATCGTCGCGACGACTGCACTGGAATCGACTCCTCCCGAAAGAAAGGCTCCGAGTGGAACCTCCGAGATCATGCGCAAGCGGACGGATTCCTGAAGCCGATGCCGAAGTTCGTCGCACGCGTCATCGACGCTGATCGTCGAGTCGTTGGTGAAGCGGACGTCCCAGTAGGACCTTGGCTTCGGGAGGGCTTCGCCGCGCCGGACAGTCAACATGTGTCCAGCCTCCAGCTTGCGCGCCTGTCGGTAGATAGTTCGCGGCTCGGCCACATAGCCGAGCGCGAAATACTCCTCGATCGCGAGCGGATCGATGTCGCTTCGCATTCCCCCATGGGCAAGCAGCGACTTGAGTTCCGAGCCGAACAGCAGTGTCCCGTCGTCGAGCAGCGCGTAGTGCAGCGGCTTGACCCCCAGCCGATCCCGAGCCAGGAACAGCGTCTCGCGGCGGCGATCCCACAGCGCAATCGCAAACATGCCGCGGAAGCGATCCACGCACCGCTCGCCCCACGATTCCCACGCATGAACGATGACTTCGGTGTCGCTGCGAGTCCGGAATACGTGTCCCAGCGCCAGCAGTTCGGGGATCAGGTCCTGGTAGTTGTAGATCTCGCCGTTGAAGATCACCACGACCGATCCGTCTTCGTTGAAGATCGGTTGCTGACCGGTCTTCACGTCGATGATCGACAGCCGACGATGGCCGAAGCCGAGGCCCGGCTCGATGTGCAGGCTGCCTTCGTCAGGGCCTCGATGGTGCTGAGACTCGTTCATGCGGCGAAGCGTCGCGCGATCGGGCTCGCGCTTGCCGCGGGTATCGAAGATGCCTGTGAGCCCGCACATGCCTAACCCCTGCCCATTTCATTGCGGTCCGTGATGCCGCGTGCTGCGAGTTGGCTGTCGTACAGCCTCTGGTAGGCGGCCGTCATCGCCGTGAGACTGAACCGGTCTTCAACGAGCACTCGACCCGCGCGCCCCATCGCCTCGGCGAGATCGGGCCGCAACGCCAGGCGCACGATGCCCCGCGCAATGGCGTCGGCATCCCGCGGCGGAACGATCTCGCCGGTGATGTCATGCTGAACGAGGGTCGCGTTCGCACCGACGGCGGTCGCGATCACGGGAAGGCCGCTGGCCATGGCCTCCAGGATCGTGTTCGACACACCTTCGGCGAGGGATGGAAGGACAAAGCAGTTCAAACCGCGCAGCACAGCAGGAATATCGTCCCGCTCGCCGGGCAGCCAGGAAAGGTCAGCCACCCCTTCCCGCTCGAGAACCGCACGCGACTCAGCACGAAGCGGCCCATCCCCGACCATGACGAGACGCAGGCGCTTGCGCAGTTGAGGCTGCTGACGCAGCGCGGCCGCGAAAGCGCGTGCCAGCGTCGGCTGATCCTTCACGGTCTGCATCCGCCCCACGGTACCCACCAACCAGTGTCGTCGTCCGTCGAATGGGCAACCATCGATCAAGGCCGGCGCAGCTCCCGCGCAGGCGAAGCGGTCGGTGTCGACGCCATTGCAGATCTGCGTAACGTCGGAAGGAGCCACGTCGATCTTGTCGATGAGGTAGTCGCCCAACTCGCTGCCAAGTGCGACGTAGTGGTCCACGACCGGCTTGTAGAGGCGGCGCATCCATTGGTACTTCCGGCTCGTTCCGTCGATATCGTCGACATCGCGTCCATGCTCCCCATGGATCCGCACCGGCACGCCGGCCGCCCACGCAGGAACGAGCGCCTCGAGCGCTGCGAGATTGCGACTGTGAACGATCTGCGGCTTCCACTGCCGCATCAGGCGAAACAGGCGCGGGTACAGGCGAACCGCATGCCCGGGGGGCTTGTGCAGGGCGACGACCTCGACATCGTCGCGCTGGATCCGCAGCCGGAAGTCGGTCGCCTCGGTCAACGCGATCACCGCATGGCGGTAGGCGCTCGCAGGCAGGTGATTGATGAGATTCACGACGCCGTTTTCGAGGCCCCCGACATCGAACCGATGGACCACGTGAACGACGAGCGGCGGCACATCCGCCTTGCGGACGATTCGTGACGGAACGCTCGATCGTGAATCGGCGCCGTCCACCAAGCAGGTCGAGGCGTTCGCCTTCACAGGCGCCAGACCCGATACCCAGCCGACCGCAAGTCGGCACCGGCAAAAGCCGATTTCACGTCGATGAAGGCGCCTCCGGGCACCAGGATGTCGCGGAAGTCACCGGCCTCCAAGCTCCTGTACTCGCGATGCGCGACCGCTGCGACAACCGCATCGGCGCGCGGAAGCTCGCTCCAGGGGTGCAGGACAACGCCGTACTCGTGCATCGCCTCCTCGGCCGAAGCCTGCGGGTCGGTCACCGAGACCTCGACCCCGTAAGTCTTCAGCTCGTGGATGATGTCGACCACCTTCGAATTGCGCAGGTCGCCGCAGTTCTCCTTGAAGGTAAGCCCGAGCACGTTGACCTTCGCGCCTTTGATCGTGCTGCCGCCGGCAATCATCTGCTTGATCGTCTGCTCGGCGATGAACTTGCCCATGCCATCGTTGATGTGGCGCCCCGCCAGGATCACCTGCGGGTGATAGCCCACCATCTGCGCCTTGTACGTCAGGTAGTAGGGGTCGACGCCGATGCAATGGCCGCCCACGAGGCCGGGCGTGAACTTCAGGAAGTTCCACTTGGTACCGGCCGCAGCAAGCACGTCGCCGGTGTCGATGCCGAGTCGGTCGAAGATGATTGCCAGCTCGTTCATCAACGCGACGTTGAGGTCCCGTTGCGTGTTCTCGATCACCTTCGCTGCCTCGGCGGCCTTGATCGACGGGGCGCGGTGCACGCCCGGCACGATGATCCTTTCATACAAGGCCGCCACGCGCTCCAGGGTTTCGGGTGTGTCGCCGGAGACGATTTTCAGGATCTTGGTGAGGGTGTGCTCGCGGTCGCCGGGATTGATCCGCTCGGGCGAGTAGCCGACGAAGAAGTCGGTCTTCCAGCGCAGGCCCGACTCACGTTCGAGCACCGGGATGCAAACCTCCTCGGTTGCCCCTGGGTAGACCGTGGACTCGTAAACCACGGTCGCCCCCCGCTTGAGGTGCCGCCCGACGCTCGTGCTCGCGCCGATCAAGGGTCGGAAGTCGGGGATTCGCGCATCGTCGACCGGCGTCGGCACCGCGACGATGACGATGTCGGCTTCGGCCAGCAACCGGGGATCGTCGGTGTATGTGGCATGCCGCGCCGCGGCCACTTGCGCATCGTCGAGTTCGCGGGACGGATCGACACCGCGCTGGCAAGACTCGACCTTCACCTTCGAGATGTCGAAGCCGATGGTGCGCATCTGCTTGCCGAACTCCACCACCAGAGGCAGCCCCACATAGCCCAGTCCGATCACCGCCAGTGTGCTCATCAACGACTCCGCGTTACACCGGGCTCGACGGTCGCGACATTCGCATCCAAGCCTCGACGCGTCTTGCGCAAGTGCGCGACGATCGCGTCGAGTTGATCCCGAACGAACGACTCGAGGACAGCGTTTGCCTCTCCAGGCGCCCGTTCGGCAGCGTAGACAAGAATGACCGCGCAGTCATCACCCTGTCCGCGTAGTCGGTCGAACGCACCGTATACCTTGGCCAATCCGTCGCTTGCGGTCAGGCGATCGCCAACCCAGTAGAACTTCCAGACGGCGAGGCGTTTCGGCTCTGCTCCCTGCCCCACATGGCTGCGCAGCAGTGCGGCGCTGACGGAGAGCGGCTCGGGCAGACCCACGACAGTGAGGGGGGCGGGCCCGGCCACCAGGGCCCACGCCAGATCAGTCGATTTCACCAGTTCGTTGCTCGAGCTCACGAGCTTCTTCTCGTAGTCCTGCGCACGGTAGTAGCCGAGATACACGCCGACCTCGCGGCCGCCGGCCACATAGGTGTCGTGGATCTGCGTCGAGGGGTTGGGGAAGGCAGGCTGCCAGTCGGTGAGCGAGCCGGGGCGCAGCTCCCAGCCTTTGCCGAGGTGACCCAGCTTCGAAAGTGACACAGGCGCAGCGGTAGCCTGAGGGCTCATGAGGTGCGTAACCCCGTGAGGGAGCAGCGCCAGCGCCACCGCCGCAGCGGTGAGCGCCCAGGCTGCCGCCGGTCGCCGCCTCGCATCCGCTTGGTGATGCCCGACGTTCTGCAGCGGCGCGGTCAAGGCGGCTTCCGGCTCACGCCATATGGCGCCGATGGCGTAGAGCGCACCGATCACGATCCCGAAAAACAGCCAACCGTAGATCAGATGGTCAGTTCCCGTGGCGAGCTGGTTGCTGGAGAGGTGACCCAGCATGACGATAAGGTAGGCGCGGATCCAGTTGGCCACGATCGGCACGGCGATCGAAATGCCGATAAACGCCAAGCGCCGGCGCGGCGACTGGTAGTTCAGGTAGGCGTACAGAGTGCCCACCATCAACGAAGCGATGAGGTAGCGCACGCCGCTGCATGCTTCGACAACCGACCATTGGCCGGACGGGATAACAAACTGGGTCCCTTCTCGAAACACCGGAATCCCGCTCAGCCGAAGCGCCCCAACGGTGAAATCGGCAGTCCATCCGATGAGGTAGGGCAGCAGGAACTCGCCGAACGGCACCGCGAAGAATGAGAACCCGAGTGGGAAGGCGATGGCACGCGCGACGCGAGTACCGAGCAGAAGCGGAACTGCCAGCACGAGCAACGTCACCAACGAAAACTGCGCCAACGCATTGACCGACGCCAAGTCGGCCAGCAGCCACGCAGAGCCGACCGCGAGCATCGGCAGAAGGATCCATGGGGACGCTTGCGGTTGCAACGCGGAAAGGCTCTCGCGCCGCCGCCAGATGAGCCACAGAACGATGAACGGCACCAGATAGGCATGGGCGAAGGTCTCCGACCTCTCCCAGATTCCAACCATCGCTATCGCGGTGTCGCGATAGATGAACAGAAGTGCGGCGAGGAGCACGAGCAACGCCGGCATGACCTGGCGCCATGCCAACGCGCGGCCCCCGCCGGCTGGAACGATCGGCCCCAGCGCCATGCTCGTCATCCGAGACTGCGCACGACCACGGGGCCGAGCGCATTGGCAAGGGCGAGCGGCATGCGGCGCCACGTCTGGATCAACAGCCTGTACTTGGCATTGGCCGGGTTGTTCTGCGGAACGGCATCGCGCTTGTACAGACAGTATTCGTAGTGGAGCGGTTGCGGCTCGAAGCCCCAGTTCTTCTTGAACGCGAACGAACCGGTGCCACGCTTGCTGCGGCCGTAGTCGAAGAGCCGACAACCTCGCCGCTGCGCGCGGCACATCAGTGCCCAGTACTTGAAGTCATTGGCAGCGACGTCGCGAGCCGCCACGGCGTCCCCGGCGTAGTAGGGAAGCACCTCGTCGCGAAAGTAGAAGTTGAGAACGCTGCTCAGCGGAGTTCCGTCGCCCGCCGTCACCGTCTGAATGTCGCAGTCGTCGCCGAACTCCTTCTGCAGCGCAGCGAAGTAGCGCTTGGGAAGTGCCGGGGTTCCGTGGCGATGGACATTGCCGGCATAGAGCGCGAAGAAGCGATCGACGCCGGCGTCGACCTCGCTGCTCAGGCCGTTCGAGATGCCCTTGCGGACCATCGCGCGCTGTTTGCGAGGGATGGCCAGGAGATTGGCTTCGTCGTCCGGCTGTATCGCCTTTCGAAAAGTCACGTAGAGATCCTGCGCCGGCCAATCGGCATGCCGCTGTCCGACATTGCGCAACTCCAGGTGCGCGAC
>JBDSAB010000448.1:0-5961 GCA_039922395.1 Caldimonas sp. | reverse complement strand
CCGGCCGGCAGCGCCGGCTTCCAGCAGCCATTCGAAGCACCACTGACATGGGCGCGACTTCCTTTTCGCGCCCGACGATCCGCCTCGGTCGTCGATGGACCATGGTTGCAGCGCTCGCGCTGAGCGGCTGTGCGAGCACGGCCATCGACCGCAACTTCGAAGCGACGCGGCAATTCGGGCGCGAGCAATTCGCGGCCGACATTCGCTGGCTGGACACGGACGAAGCGCGCCGCCAGGCACAGGTCGAGGTGGATGCTCGTCTGGCGAAGCCGCTGTCCGCAGACGACGCCGTCCAACTCGCCCTGGCCTACAGCCCTGCGTTCCAGGCGATGCTGTTCGAAGGGGCAGCCGACACTGCTTCGGCGGTGCAGAGCGCACGGCTGCCGAATCCGGTGTTCGCGTTCGAACGGCTGGTGCGGAACGAAGCCGGAGCACGAGAGCTCGAGATCACGCGAACCCTGAGCATCTCTCTGCTCGACCTCCTGCTGCTGCCGTCGCGACTGCGCCTGTCCGACTATCGGCAAGAAGCGGCCCGAATGACGGTGGCACGCCACGTCGTCGGTCTCGCCGGTGAGGCGCGCGTTGCCTGGATCAACGCGGTCGCTGCCCAACAGTCGCTGCGCTACTACGAGCAGGTGAAGGCGACAGCCGACGCCGGTGCCGAGTTGGCGCGTCGCATGCAGGCTGTCGGTAACTTCAGCAAATTGCAGCGGGCAAGGGAGCAGGCGTTCTCGGCCGAAGCGGTCGCCCAGTTCGCGCGAGCCAGCCAGCTCGCGCGCAGCACGCGGGAAGCGTTGGTGCGCGCGCTCGGGCTGAACGACACACAGGCTACTCAATTGCTGCTGCCCGATCGATTGCCAAACCTGCCGCAGGCTCCGCGCGATGAGGCGGCCGCGGCACAGGCGGCCATCGGGCTGCGCCTCGACATCCAGCTCTCGCGTGCAAGCCTCGAGTTTCTGGCCCGGGAGCAGGGGCTGACCCGCGTCACGAGCTTCGTCAATGGCTTCGACCTGGGCGGCACGAGCAAGAGCGAAACCAATCTCGCTCGGCAGAAGGGGTACGAACTCAGTCTGCCGTTGCCGATTTTCGATTCCGGGGACGCGAGCCGCTCGCGGGCTCAGGCGACTTATCTGGCGGCGCTGAACCGGACGGCACAGGTCGCCGTCGAGGCGAGCTCGCGCGTGCGCGAGCAATACGGCGCCTACCGAACGGCGTACGACGTCGCGAAGCATTACCGCGACGAGATCGTGCCGCTGCGCAAGACGATCGCCGAGGAGAACGTGCTTCGCTACAACGGCATGCTGATCGGCGTCTTCGAGTTGCTGGCCGATTCCCGGGCCCAGGTCGAGAGCGTCGCCCATGCGATCGAGGCGCAGCGCGACTTTTGGCTGACCGACGCAGGGCTCCAAGCTTCGCTGATCGGCTTTCCGATCGCCCCGATGGCGGGTTCACCCGGGGCTTCGCGCGTGCGCTCCGGCGCCGACACCAACGACTGATTCGGATCACGATGAAAAGCAATCGACGCAATTTCCTTCTCGGCAGCGCCGGCGTCGCCGCTGCTGCCGCCAGCGTGAGCAGGGTGGCGATGGCCGCTCTGCCCGAGCCTGTGCTCCAGGACAAGCCGAACACGATGCCGCCGCTGGTGCCGAACAGCGGGCGACCCTACAGCCCCATCGTCACGCTCAACGGCTGGACGCTGCCCTGGCGCATGAACAACGGCGTCAAGGAGTTCCACCTGGTGGCAGAGCCGGTCGTGCGCGAGATGGCGCCCGGATTCAAGGCGCACCTCTGGGGCTACAACGGCCAGTCGCCCGGCCCGACGATCGAGGTCGTCGAAGGCGATCGGGTGCGCATCTTTGTCACCAACAAGCTGCCAGAGCACACCTCGATCCATTGGCATGGGCAGCGGCTGCCGAATGGGATGGATGGCGTGACCGGGCTGACGCAGCCTGGCATCCAGCCGGGCAAGACTTTCGTCTACGAGTTCGTGGCCAGGCGGCCGGGGACCTTCATGTACCACCCGCACGCCGACGAGATGGTGCAGATGGCGATGGGGATGATGGGCTTCTGGGTGACGCATCCGAAGGCGAAGCATCCGCTGATCGACGAGGTCGACCGGGACTTCGTCTTCCTGCTGAACGCCTACGACATCGAGCCGGGGGCTTACACGCCCAAGATCATGACGATGCTCGACTTCAACCTGTGGTCATGGAACAGCCGCATCTTTCCCGGCATCGACTCGCTCAATGTGCGGAAGGGGGACAGGGTGCGCATCCGCATGGGCAATCTCACCATGACCAACCACCCGATGCACATCCATGGCCACGAGTTCGTCACGACCGGGACCGATGGGGGGCCGACACCGAAGTCGACGCGCTGGCCTGAAGTGACGACCGACGTCGCCGTCGGCCAGATGCGACAGCTCGAGTTCGTCGCCGACGAGGAGGGCGATTGGGCCTTCCACTGTCACAAGAGCCACCACACGATGAACGCGATGGGCCACGAGGTGCCGACGATGATCGGCGTCGAGCATCGCGGCGTGGTCCGCGAGATCACCAAGCTCATCCCCGACTACATGGTCATGGCCGAACGTGGTATGGCCGACATGGCGGAGATGGAGATGCCGATTCCCGAAAACACGGCCCGGATGATGGGCGGCGAAGGGCCGTTCGGGTCCGTCGAGATGGGCGGCATGTTCAGTGTCATCAAGGTTCGCTCGAACCAGAAGCCCGGGGACTACACCGACCCCGGTTGGTACAAGCACCCGCCCGGCACGAACGCTTTCGAATGGACCGGTGCCCTTGCGGAGCCCGCCCGCTTCGCTGCGGAGGGGGCGGGCTCCATGCCACCCGCCGGCGGGGAGCCCAAGCGCGAAATCGAGGTGCAGATCCGCAAACCGACCGGCCACTCGGGCCACCAGTAACGCCAATGCGACAACGGAGATCGACATATGAACCTCAGACACCTCACCCTGCAGATTGCAGCTTCCTTGCTGCTGGCGACGAGCGGCCACGCCCACGGCAACGACGACCATGGCGCGAAGGGTTCGGTCAAGCCGGACGGACACAGCCATGAACACGGCGACAACGACGCGATCGGCTTGGCCGGCGACCCCAAGCGCGTGAATCGGACTGTGAAGGTCGGCATGTCGGATTCAATGCGATTCGCGCCAGCGAGCGTGGCCGTCAGGCAAGGCGAGACGATCCGCTTTCTTGTCAGGAACGACGGGAAGATCAAGCACGAGATGGTGCTCGGGACCGAGAAGGAACTCAAGGAGCACTACGAGTTGATGAAGAAGTTTCCCGAGATGGAGCACGCCGACCCGCAGATGGTGACCGTGGCCCCCGGGAAGACGGGCGAGATCTTCTGGCGCTTCACCAAGGCGGGCAAGGTCGACTTCGCCTGCCTGCAGCCCGGACACTTCGACGCCGGAATGAAGGGAATGGTCAACGTCGCTGCCGGAAAGGGATCAGCAACTGGCCACGACGTCCACGAAACGCACAAGCACTAGCGGACGCTCGAGTCGTCCGAACCACCTTTTCTACGTCAGGAGATTTCAAGTGAAAACGTCATCGCTTCTTCACGCATCGGTCATTGCTCTCGCCGCGTGGACACCGACCCTTGCAAGCGCCGAGTCCGCAAGCTCGCCTGCCGGCAGCGGCATGCAATCCGGCGCGCCCACGGCCCCGATGGCCGAGGGCGAAGTCCGCAAGATCGACAAGGACACCAAGAAGATCACCCTCAAGCACGGAGAGATCAAGAACCTCGGCATGCCGGGAATGACGATGGTCTTTCAGGTGAAGGATCCCGCCATGCTCGATTCGGTGAAGTCCGGCGACAAGGTGATGTTCACCGCCGACAAGGTGAATGGCGCTTTGACGGTGACATCCATTCAACCGGCCAAGTGATCACATGACTGGCTGGACGAAGAATCCTGACAACAAGTGCGAGCGATGACCTGGGCCACCCGCCGATGGGGTCGATGGGCAGATGAAGCATCACACGCAAACGGCGCAGGCCACGGGAACGCGGTTTGCTTCCGGTTCAGACAAACGTTTTGGAGAATCCTATGAACTGTCGCTTGTCCGTCAAGTCCTCGGTGTTTGCCGTCGTTTTCCTGTTCTTCGGTGTTGCGTCCGCCCAGCCAGCAAGTGCTCCGATGTCGGGAATGCAACATGGCTCTTCGCAGATGCATGGGTCGATGATGAGCGGCATGCAGAAGATGCAGGGCATGCAGCCGTCGGGCGACACGGACAAGGATTTCGCCACGATGATGCGCATGCACCACCAGAACGGCGTCGAGATGGCCAAGGCAGAAGTGCAGCATGGCAAGTCGGCGGAGATGAAGGCGATGGCCAAGAAGATCATCGACGCTCAGCAAAGGGAAATAGCCCAGTTCGACAAGTGGCTGGCTAGCCATAAATAACCTTCGTGGGGACCCCTGTGTTTCGCTGCGCCTGGGTGAGGCGCTTGGTCGTTGCGCCAATGCTGTGAGCATGCTCCCGGTCGTCTCCCTGGCTACGGCGTGCGAGACGTTGTGCGCCTTCGAGTCGAGCTCGGATCCTGCAGGACGGAGCGAAACGACCGAGGTAGGGGAACCTGGGGCGCCCGGCGGTCACGGAGTTCCTTCATCGAGCTTTGGAGATCATCTAAAGCACGCAGGCCCGTGTCACCTCTCCGCTGTTCCGGGACTTGCGGGCGCAGGACCGGACACCTCGGAGACGCGGTTCTCGGCAACCTGGCGAACGAGCCCAGAGCCTAGGCGCGCCTCGTAGAGCGTGGTCGCGAGACTGGCGCGCCACATCACCGCACGAAGTGTCGGCTTAGCCAGGTAGAGCGCAGCTCAGGGAATAAGAAAGGCGCTCGACCAGATGAGCCAAACGTAGTGCTGTTTCATTCCGCACTCCTCGGCGGACCGCGCCGACATTGATGCCGGATCAATGGGGGAGTCCAGCCTGCGTCGGTTTGCGTCGGATTCGGAAAGCCCAAGTTCAAGCTGCACCGGAAACAGTATCGCTAGACCCTGGGATACGCGGCTTGAAAGTGCCGCGCCGTCGCAAGACGATTTTGGGGACGAACGGCAGCAACGCGGCCACGACTCAGGGTTGGACGGCACCAGTCGTCAGATCCGCACGGCGCGCCCTCGGCGCCTCAGAAGGACATACTGAACAGGTAGCGCTAAGAACCGCCTCTTATGAAACTGCGACCTTACTCGGCACGATGCCGGCCCTTGTCGGCTCGGCCCTGTGTTGTGGTGCTGTACTCGCAGTTTTTGGGGGCGTCTCTGCCCCGGCAGGATTGGCCCCGATCGGGTTGATGGCCCTCGTCAACTTCATGATCGCCGGTCAAGTGGCTGATTCAGTTATTCGTCTTGCCCTGAGCAATCCTCGTAGGAGTCTTTCGGAGAGGGCGGGGCGACGCCTCACTCGCAGGGCCAACGCTGACGCTCTCAAGGCAAGCATGTATGGCGGCTGCCGCAAGTCGTGGCGCTGGGACCTGCGATAAGCAAGGTGCATGAGTTGCCCTCACACTGCGCGCGACCAAGCATATCGGTGCCTTTGCACGTCGGCTGGCTCGATCTGCATCCGGACGCGAGCATGAACTTCCAGTTGAACCGCTGGCTCGCCTATGGCGGCGAAAGCTGGCTCGCCGACGTTCGCCCGGTACTGGCAAACCTGCTGGTCTTCGGCCCGTGGCGAGACATCTTCCTCCTGCTCGGGGAACGAGCCGAATCCGACGGCCGAAGGCTTGACGCGGCGCTGCACCTGCGGGCGGCCGAGTTCTTCATGTTCACGTGCGACCCGCGCAAGCAACAGACGCGGCGCCGGCTGACGTCCATGCTTCTCGAAGCGTATGGGGTGGCGTTGGCTGATCGCCGCGACGTGCCTTTCGCTGGCGGGACGCTCCCCACGTTCAGATTCACCGCTGACGAGCCGCGCGGGACGATCGTCGCCTTCGGCG
>JBDSAB010000447.1:0-4341 GCA_039922395.1 Caldimonas sp. | reverse complement strand
AGCAACCGGCGCCACCTGCTGCCCGAGTACATGCGGGAGAACCTGACCTACAAGCACACCGACGACGGCGAGGTTCATCCGGGCGAAGGCGTCGAGGAGAAGATCTCGCTGAGCGAGCGCTTCGGCCTCTGGGTCAGCTTTTATCCGTTCAGCCAGGACGAGTATTTGGCCATCGTCGCGCAGTGGCTGCAGGGATTCGGTGTCGACGCGGCGGCCATCGCGGCGGCGCGCCAGGAGTCGCTGGTCTGGGCCCTCGAGCGCGGCTCGCGCTCGGGCCGCGTGGCGTTCCAGTTCGCGAAGGACTACGCCGGGCGTCACGGGACTTGAGCGAGCTCGTCGGCACGGACGCGGAACGCACGCCGGTCGACGTCGCGGTCGGTGTGCTGTTCGACGCGGCCGGCCGCTTCCTGCTGACATCGCGCCCGCCGGGCAAGGTCTACGCCGGCTACTGGGAGTTTCCGGGCGGCAAGCTTGAACACGGCGAAACGGTCGAGGCCGCGTTGCGGCGCGAACTGCACGAGGAACTCGGCATCACGATCGGCGCGGCGCAGGCGTGGAAGATCGAGCTGGTCGACTATCCGCATGCCCGGGTACGCCTCCACTTCTGCAAGGTCTTCGCCTGGTCCGGCGACTTCGAGATGCGCGAGCGCCAGCAGATGAGCTGGCAGACGCTGCCGGTCGCAGTCGACCCGGTGCTGCCGGGCACCTTGCCGGTGCTGCGCTGGCTCGCCGAGGAGGCCGTCTGACCCTGCACAGCACAGCCGCGCCGCTAAACTGCGGCCCATGGACTGGCTCGATCAGGTGCGTTGGGATTCGCGGGGGCTGGTGCCGGCGATTGCGCAGCAGCTCGGCAGCAACGACATCCTGATGTTCGCCTACATGAACCGCGAGGCGCTCGAGCGGACGGTTGCGCTCGGGCAGGCCGTCTACTGGAGCCGCTCGCGCCAGCGGCTGTGGCACAAGGGCGAGGACAGCGGCCACTTCCAGAAGGTCCACGAGATCCGGCTCGATTGCGACAGCGATGTCGTCCTGCTGAAGGTCGAGCAGCTCGGCGGTGAGCCCGGCCCCGATGCCATCGCCTGCCACACCGGGCGCCATTCGTGCTTTTTCAAGGTTTTGAAGGACGGCAGCTGGCAGGTTGTCGAGCCGGTCTTGAAAGATCCCCGGCGGATCTACAAATGAGGTCTGGCGACGACACGCTGGCGCGGCTTGCGGCAGTGATCGAGGCGCGGCGGACCGGCGATCCGGCGGTCAGCTACGTGGCTCGGTTGCTCGGCAAGGGCGACGATGCGGTGCTGAAGAAGATCGGCGAAGAGGCGACCGAGGTGGTGATGGCGTGCAAGGACGGCGATCGCAGCAAGATCGTCGCCGAGACCGCCGACCTCTGGTTCCATTCGATGATCGCGCTGGCCCGCTTCGATCTCGCACCGTCCGACGTGCTCGCCGAACTGGAGCGCCGCGCCGGCGTTTCGGGGCTGGACGAATTCGCGGCGCGCAAGCACCAGGCCAGGGAGACCAAGCCATGAACGAAGTGATCGAAGTCGTCGACGACCGGCAGCAGTCGCTGAAGAACGTCGGCCACATCAGCTACCTGCTGCACACCATCGTTGCTGTCGGGGCGGTGCTGCCGACGCTGCAGGCGAGCGTGCTGATCCTGCTGATCGCATTCGGCCTCGACCTTTTCAAGAAGGACGATGCGGCAGGGACTTGGCAGGAGTCGCACTTTCGCTGGCGCATTCGCAGCGTGCTGTGGGCCGGCGCGCTCTACCTGATCACGGCGCCGCTCTGGGTGCTGTTCATCCTGCCGGGCTGGATCGCCTGGATTGCGATCTCGGTCTGGTTCCTGTACCGGGTGGTGCGCGGCTGGATGAACCTGTCGAACAACCGGCCGATGCCGTCCTGAGCGTGGCGCACGACCCGTCCTGCATCTTCTGCCGGATCGTCGCCGGCGAGATCCCGAGCCGCAAGGTCGTCGAAGACGACGAGCTGCTCGTCTTCCATGACATCGCGCCGTGGGCCCCGGTCCACGTGCTGATGATCCCGAAGGCGCATGTCACGACGCTGTACGAAGTCGATTTGTCGCACGCGCCGCTGTTCGGCAGGATGGTGGCGCTGGCGCCGCAGCTGATGCGGCAGCTTGGTGTCACCAATGGTTTCCGGACCCTGATCAACACCGGCCAGGACGGTATGCAGGAAGTACAGCACGTCCACATGCACGTTATGGGTGGCCCGCGGCCGTGGCTGAAGGGCTGACCTAGAATTCCGCCATTCCTTCCAGGAGAAAAGCATGGGTTCATTCAGCGTCTGGCACTGGCTGATCGTGCTGCTGATCGTCGTTCTGGTGTTCGGCACGAAGAAGCTGAAGAACATGGGTTCGGACCTCGGCAGCGCGGTCAAGGGCTTCAAGGACGGTGTCCGCGACGGCGGCGCCACCAGTGCCGATCCGGCGGTGCCGCCGCAGGTCAGCACCCACAAGTCGGCGGCCGATCCCAACACCGTCGACGTCGAAGCCAAGACGCGATCCTGATCGCGCCGCTCGCACCCGCATGATCGACTTCGGCTTCGACAAGATCGCGCTGATCGGTGCCGTGGCGCTCATCGTCATCGGCCCGGAGAAGCTGCCGCGGGTCGCGCGCACGGTCGGGCATTTCATCGGCAAGGCGCAGCGCTATGTCGCCGATGTGAAGGCTGAGGTCAATCGGTCGATCGAGCTCGAAGAGCTGAAGAAGATGAAGACGCAGTTCGAGGACGCGGCCAAGAACGTCGAGCAGACCGTGTCGAGCGAGATCAACCAGACCCGCGCCGATCTTGACACCGCCTGGCAGCAGACCAGCGCGCCGCTGCCGCCCGACAGCGGGCAGCACGAGGGTTTGACGCCGCTGCCCCCGGAGTATCGGCATCCGAAGAAGAACTGGCGCCTCAAGCGCGGGGCGACGCCGCAGTGGTACAAGCAGCGCAACGGCATCCGTGCGAAGGCGCAATCGGGCGCGGCGCGGGTGGCGCGCTTCCGTCCACCGCGCGCTTCCGCGTAGGGTGCGCGTTTGAGCACCGGCGACAAGGTCCCGGACGAACTCGAAGGCACCGAACAGCCGTTCGTCTCGCACCTGATCGAGTTGCGCGACCGGCTCATCCGGGCTTCGATTGCGGTAGGGGTCTGCTTCGGGATCCTGGCGTTGTGGCCGGGACCGAGCGGACTCTACGACCTGCTGGCGGCGCCGCTGGTCGCGAATCTGCCGAAGGGCACGACCCTGATCGCGACGAGCGTGATCTCGCCGTTCCTGGTGCCGCTGAAGATCACGCTGATGGCGGCCTTCCTGCTCGCGTTGCCGGTGGTGCTGTACCAGATCTGGGCCTTCGTCGCCCCGGGCCTCTACATGCACGAGAAGCGGCTCGTGATGCCGCTGGTCATCTCGAGCACGCTGTTGTTCTTCGTTGGTGTCGGCTTCTGCTACTTCTTCGTCTTCGGCCAGGTCTTCAAGTTCATCCAGAGCTTCGCGCCGAAGAGCATCACCGCGGCGCCTGATATCGAGGCTTACCTGAGCTTCGTGCTGACGATGTTCATCGCGTTCGGCGCCGCCTTCGAGGTCCCGATCGTCGTGATCGTGCTGGCGCGGATGGGCATCGTCAGCATCGAGAAGCTGAAGGCATTCCGCAGCTACTTCATCGTGCTGGCGTTCATCGTCGCCGCCGTCATCACGCCGCCCGACATCGTCTCGCAGCTCGCGCTCGCGATCCCGATGGTGATCCTGTACGAAGTCGGCATCTGGGCCGCGCAGATCTTCATCAAGCACACGCAGGCACCGGCCGAAGAAACGACGACGTCGTCGTGAACGGTGGTGTTCGTTCGCGTAGAACGTCCAGCCCGCCGGACTCCAGACCGAAGTAGCTGCATCAGCGCCAGGCCGATCAGCGCTCGACCGGTTTCTTGGCCAGCGGCCGCTGGGCCACCGTCACCGTCAGATCGACCTGCTTGTCGCCGCGCTGGACCGCGATGTCTGCAGGTGCCTGCGGTTTGAGGGCTGCCACCGCGTTGAGCAGCTGCACCGTGTTGACGACCGGCGTGCCGGCGATCTTGACGACCACGTCGCCCGGTCGCATGCCGCCAGCGCCGGCCGGGCCGTTCTGCAGCACCCCGGTGATCAGCACGCCCTGCTTGATCGGCAAGTTCAAGGTCTGCGCGATCTCCGGCGTCAGGTCGCGCGGCTCGACGCCGATCCAGCCGCGGATGACGCGGCCTTCCTTGATCAGGCTTTCCATCACCTGACGGGCGGTAGATACCGGAATCGCGAAGCCGATGCCCATGCTGCCGCCGGTGCGCGAATAGATCGCGGTGTTGATGCC
>JBDSAB010000446.1:0-3962 GCA_039922395.1 Caldimonas sp. | reverse complement strand
AAGCTGCTGGCCTCGTTCGACCATCCCTCGCTCGTCAAGGTCTACCGCTTCTGGGAAGCCAACGGCACCGCCTACATGGTGATGCCGTTCTACGAAGGCATCACGCTGAAGGACAAGCTGCGCGCGCTCGGCGCGCCGCCCGATGAAGACTGGCTGATGGGCCTGCTCGCGCCGCTCACCGAGGCGCTCGCCGTGGTGCATTCGGAGAGTTGCTACCACCGCGACATCGCGCCCGACAACGTGATCCTGCTCAACACCACCGGCAAGCCGCTGCTGCTCGATTTCGGTGCCGCGCGGCGCGTCATCGGCGACATGACGCAGGCGCTGACCGTGATCTTGAAACCCGGCTATGCGCCGATCGAGCAGTACGCCGAGGCGCCCGGCATGAAGCAGGGGCCGTGGACCGACGTCTATGCGTTGGCCGCGTCGGTGCACTTCGCGATCCAGGGAAAGACGCCGCCGACCTCTGTCGGCCGCCTGATGAGCGACAGCTTCGTGCCGCTCGCGCAGGCCGCGGCCGGCCGCTACAGCCCGCGCTTCTTGGAGGCGATCGACCGCGCGCTGCGGGTGCGGCCGGAAGAACGCACGCAGACGATCGCCGACCTGCGCGCCGACCTCGGCCTGACGGCCGGCGCGTCGGCGTCACAAGCCACCATGATGGGCGCGCGCGGCGGGGCGGGCGACGCGACGCCGACCAGTTTCCTGCCGTCGAACTTCGATCCGCTGGCGAGCGCGGCGCCTGGCGCCGCACCGGCTGCAGCGCGCAGCGCACCCAGCCCGGTCAGCGCCAGCGCCAGCGCCTCGCCGGCACCCAACCGCATGCCGCTGTTCATCGGCATCGGCGTCGCGGTGCTCGTTGCGGCGGGGGTCGGCGGCTATCTGCTGCTGCCCTCGGATCCGGTTGCGCCGCCCGCGAAGCCGGCTCTTTCGGCCGCGCCAACTCCCGTGCCCGCAGCAACACCGGCCGCTCCTGCACCGGCGCCTGTGCCGATCGCTGCGGTGCCGGCACCGCCTGCCGCGCCGGCTCGGTTCGATGTCGGCGACCAGTTCGACCGCGTGATCGCCGGGCAGACCGCAGGCTTCGCGGTCAGTGCGGCGACAGCCAAGCCGCAGCTTCGAATCGGCCGCGACAAGCTGTCGTTCACCGTGAAATCGGCGCGCGATGGGTATGTCAACGTGTTGCTCGAAGGGCCCGACGGCGCGCTGATGCAGCTGTTCCCGAACACGCAGAGCACCGACAACCGCATCAAGGCCGGTCAGGCCCTGACGTTGCCGCAGGCGAACTGGGTGCTGGACACCGCCGAGCCGGCCGGGCCGGAGCACTTCCTCGTGGTCGTGAGCCAGCACCCGCGCGAGTTCGGCGCGCTCAGCAACAAGCGCGAGTTCTACTTCCTGACCCTGCCGACCGGCGAAACCGCCAGCGCGCTGGCGGCGCAATGGAAGCGCAGCACGCCGATGCTGCTCGGCACGCCGGCCGCGAAGCCGGCCTGCGAAGGGGCGGCCTGCGACGAGTACGGTGCGGCCCGGTTCACGGTCGAGGTCGTGAAGTAGCGCGCGTGACGCGCCCATAAAAAAGGCCCCGCGAGGCGGGGCCAATCGGGACCCTCTTCAGGAAGATCAGGCCTTCTTGCGACGGCGTGCGACGAAGCCCATGGCGCCGAGACCGGCCATCATCAGGGCGTAGGTCTCCGGCTCCGGGATCGGCGCCGCAAAGTGCACCGAGCCGCCGCCGTTGTCGATCATGAAGCCGTTGGCCGTCGGGGTGACCGTGCCTTCGGCGTTGATGAACGAGGTCAGGGCCATGTTGTAGAAAGCCGCGGAAGCCGGCGACACGTAGAACGGGCTGGCGGCCGCGTTGAACGTGACCGTCGCACCGGCGCCCGGCAGGCCGTTGATCGTGCCGGTGCTGCCCGAGATCAGGCTGCCCGAGGCCAGCTGGATCGGGGCAAGTGAGCCGGAGATCGTGCCGCCGGGACCGAAGGTCGGCACCGAGTTCGTTCCGAACAGCTGGTAGTTCAGCGAAGTGAACGCGCCGTTGTTGGCGCCGTCACCGGTAAACCGGAAATACAGGCTGTACGTGCTGTTCAGGCCGGTGGGAGCAACGGCCTGGTTGTTGAGCTGGAAGCTCGATACCGCGAGGTAGCCTTCCTCATGGAACGTGTTGCCGGCGCCAAACGTCACCGTCGCGAAGTCGGAGATGATGATGTTGTCGGCGGTGAACGCGGCGCCCGTCAGACCGGCGCCAGCCGGGTTCCAGGTGAAGTCCGGCAAATCGACCGCCGAGGCGCTCGAGTAGGCGGCGACGAGAGCGACGGACATCAATGTCCGTGCAAACACTTTTCGGGTGAGTAGAGCCTGGGGGTTCATGAATAAATCTCCGGATAGGTTGAACGTTGAGAGGACGAATAGGGAGGTCGGGTCAACAGCGATGAACCTTCCGTTCCCGGTCGGGACGTCGACGAAGCCGGTGGTTGCTTTGCGAGGGTCAACTCCGTACTCCATCTCCGTCCCTGTTTGGGACATTAGTCCCAATGTTTTGGGGGTTCGATACCGCAAATAAGGGGGAGCGGCGGAGAGTGCAACAGAGCTTGTAGGAATCGGCGCACAAGCCGTGTAGTCGGACAGCGGATTCGCACATTCCTTTGTTTCAACCCGTGCCGTACGTGGTGCCCGCGCGGCCCCGAACCGGCTCCGACTCCGGCGCGCGATAGGCCCGCAGGCCGCCCACATCGAGCACCGTCAGACCACCGAACGCGAGGCGCAGCAGGCCGGCCGGCTCGAGGGCGTGCAGCGCGGCGTTCGCGCGCTGCCGGGACACCGCGGCCAGCAGGCCGATCTCTTCCTGGCTGAGCTGCAGGAAGGTGCTGGTGCGCGGGTAGAGCGCCGATCGAGGGCCTCGCGAACGGCACCACCTTGCATCCGGTGCAGCAGGCCTGGCTCGACCGCGACGTGCCGCAGTGCGGCTTCTGCCAGCCGGGCCAGATCATGGCGGCGGTCGACCTGCTGAGCCGCACGCGCAACCCGAGCGACGCCGACATCGACGCGATCGAGAACATGTGCCGCTGCGGCACCTACGGCCGGATCCGGCAGGCGATCAAGGCCGCCGCGACGATGATGTAGCGACCACTCGTCGGTCGCGCCGGTCGACGAGACCGGCGCGATCAGAACGCGCCGGCGTCGCCCGGAAAGACGACCGGCGACTCGTGGCCGTCGGCCGACAGCGCGGAGACGCCGAAGAACCAGTCGTCGATCGCGATGTGGCGCAAGGTCGCGGTCTGCGCCGTGCCGGCCGCAGCGGGCACGTCACGGTGATGGGTCCATTGCGGCGCGGTCGTGCGACGCCACCACACGCGATAGGTCGCGGCGCCGGGCGAAGCCTGCCAGCGCAGCGTCGTGTGCGGCGTCACCGCACCCTCGATCGCGACGCTGGTCGGCGGTGCCGGCGCGCGCGCCATCGCCGCGAGCGAGACGACGTTCAGGCGCGTGACCTGCGCCAGATAGTCGAAGTCGACACCGTCGATCGTGTCGCCGAAGCGGATGCCGTTCTCGACCCGCACGTCCTGGTGCTGGCGGGTGTAGTCCTCGTGCGCCTCGGTCACGCGCACCGCGGGGAAGCCGGCGTCAAGGAACGGCACCTGGTCGCCGCCGCGACCGTAGCGGTCGGTCCGGTAGACCAACTCGACGCGCAGGTTGGTCAGGTGCCGCTCTGCGAGCAGCGCCATCAGCCGCGCGACATTGCGCGACGGCGAATCGACCTCGCCGCCGTTGTAGCGCCGCCGATTCGCCTGCTGCGGCGTCTCGGTCGCCTTGGTGCCTTCCGAGAACACGCGCACCGTCGAGTTGTCGTGCACGCCGTCGCCGCCGCGCGAATTGCCGACGATGTCGTTGTTGAGATCGGCCTGCACGCGCCAGCCCTGCGCCTTCGCGTGGTCGACCAGCACCTTGCCGCCGAGCAGGCCCTG
>JBDSAB010000445.1:0-4076 GCA_039922395.1 Caldimonas sp. | reverse complement strand
TCGGCGACTTCCGCGAGGCGATGGCCTGGCTGCTGTCGCAGGCTGAAAGCGCAGTGGCGCGCCAGCGCTACAAGGGACTCGGCGAAATGAACCCGGCGCAGCTCTGGGAAACGACGATGGATCCGGCGGTGCGACGCCTGCTGCGCGTGCAGCTCGACGATGCGATCGAGGCCGACCGGGTGTTCACGATGCTGATGGGCGACGAAGTAGAGCCGCGGCGCCACTTCATCGAGACCAACGCGTTGAGGGCGTCGAACATCGACGCCTGAGTTGTTTTTCCGGCGCCGCGCCGGCCTCTCTCAAGGAGCAGGCGCCTTGGCGTTCTGCTCCAGCGCGCGGATCTTGATGCCGGTCATCACGTTCTCCTTGCAGCGCAGGGTCTCCGCCTCGTCGCCGCATTGCGACTTGACCCATTCGCGCACCTGCGGGACAAAGCCCCTGAAGTCGGCTTCGATCTCTTCGTCGGTGATCCAGCGCATGCGGTCGCTCGGCATCGCGTACATCTCCTCGACGTAGCGGCTCGGCACGCCCATCCGCCGCACGAAGAATTCGACGACGGCCCGCACGCCGTTGACCGCCTTGGCCTGGTCCTCGGGTCCGAGGCGCTCCTGGTCGGCGGCCGACATGTACGGCCGGTGGATGCCGATGCCGTGGCCGTCGCGGTAGATGCCCGAGATGAAGATCAGGAAACACGCGCTGGTGCACTGGTTGTTCTGCTGCGGGTCCTTCACGCCGTACGCGATCGCAACGCTGTCGCGCATGTTCATCGGCACGCTGCGGCCCTCGGCCGACTTCGTCTCCCAGGCAAGGCGGCGCACCAGCGCACCGATGCGCATCGCGACGGCCACGTTGCCGCCCGGCGACGCCAGGTAGATGCCGGTCGGCGAGGCTTCGCGCGCGAGCTTCTCGACCTTCTCGAAGTCGCCAGGCTCGATCCGCCCTTCGAAGACGACGAGGTTGCCGTTCGGGTGCAAGGTCACGCTGGCGGCGTACGCCGGCACCGACAGCCACAGACCGATCCAGAGCGAGATGACGGCAGCACGCCGCATGACGTTCGACGCAAAGACACAGAAAGAACATTCTCTCTCGCGTCCCGGGTCGAGCGCAGGGCCGGGTCTTGGCGCCGGCCTCCTGACGTCAGACCCAGGGCAGCGAATACGTCTTCACGTTGGTGAAGCTCTTGATCGCCTCCTGCACGCCTTCCTTGTAGCCGAGGCCCGAGTCCTTGATGCCGCCGAACGGCGTCAGCTCGAGCCGGTAGCCCGGTACCTCGCGCACGTTGACCGAGCCGACCTCGAGCTCGGCGATGAAGCGCGTGATGTAGTCGAAGCGGTTCGTGCAGACCGCCGACGACAGGCCGTAGGCCGTCGAGTTCGAGAGCCGGATCGCATCATCGATCGTCTTGAAGCGGATCACCGGCGAGACCGGGCCGAAGGTCTCGTGCAGCACCAGCGGCATGTCCTGGGTGACCTTGTCGACGACCGTCGGCGAATACAGCGCGCCCTTGCGCACATTGCCGACCAGCACCTTGGCGCCCTTGCCGACCGCCTCGTTGACCTTGTCCTCGCAGTAGCGCGCGGCGGCCTCGTCGACGACGGTACCCATCTCGAGCTTCGGGTCCATCGGATCGCCGTAGCTCCAGGCTTTCGTTTTGGCCACCAGCATCTCGACGAAGCGGTCGGCAACCGATTCCTGCACCAGCATCCGCTTGATCGCGGTGCAGCGCTGGCCCGAGTTCTTGTACGAGCCGGCGGCGGCCAAGGTCGTCGCCTCCTCGAGATCGGCGTCCTCCATCACGATGATCGGGTCGTTGCCGCCGAGCTCGAGGACCATGCGGCGGTAGCCGGCCTTCGACGCGATGTACTTGCCGATCGAGACGCCGCCGGTGAAGGTGATCAGGTCGACCGCCGGGTTCGTCAGCAGCTCGTCGGCGATCTCGGCCGGGTCGCCGGTGACGACCTGGTACATCTCGGGAGGCAGGCCGGCTTCGTACAGCACGTCGGCCAGCGCGATCGCCGAGAACGGCACCTTCTCGGACGGCTTCAGCACCATCCGGTTGTTGGTGACGATCGACGGCACGACCTTGTGCGCGACCTGGTTCATCGGGTGGTTGAACGGCGTGATCGCGGTGATCACGCCGAGCAGCGGGTCGCGCTGCGTGTAGACGCGGCGCTTCTTGCCGTGCGGTGTCAGGTCGCACGAGAAGATCTGGCCGTCGTCCTTGAGCGCCTCGTTGGCGCCGAACAGCAGCACGTCGCTGACCCGGCCGATCTCGTACAGCGAATCCTTCTTGCAAAGCCCGCACTCGGCCGTGATCAGGTCGGAGAATTCGTCGAGCCGGCTGCGGATGATCGCGGCCGCCTTGTTCAGGATCGCGGCGCGATCGAAGCGCGTCAGCTTCGGCTTGTACGCCTTCGCGATCGTCAACGCGCGGCGCACGTCCTCGAGGCTCGCCTTCGGCACGGTGCCGATCAGCTGCTCGGTGTAGGGGTTGAAGACGTCGATGACGCGGTCGCGGTGGACGCTTTCGCCGCCGATCCGCATCGCCTCACGGCGCAGTTCTCGGGCATTCATATCGGGCTCTCCTTGGATGGGGGACGGTGTCTTCAGGCGGTTGCCGCGACGCCGATGAAGTTCTTGCCGCGCACGCCGTCGAGCGCCTGCACGATCATCTGCTGCGACTCGGCGGCCGAGACGCCGTAGCTCTCGAACCGCGTGCTGACGCCGAGGCCCTCGAGGAACTCGGTCAGGAACTGCGGCGACTCGGCGAGCGGCACGTCGAAGACGCGGGCGAGCACCGCGTCGCGGCCGGCATCGGCGCCGATGGCGCGCTTCAGCACCAGCGGCAACGTGAATGAGCAGGCGATGCCGTGCGGCAGGCCGTGGTGGATCGTCATGTCGTACGAGATCGAGTGGGCGAGCGCCGTTCGCGTGTTCGAGAACGCGAGGCCGGCGGTCAGCGCGGCCAGCGCCATCCGTCTGCGCAGCTCAACGTCGCGGAGGTTCTTCATCAGCTTCGGCAAGGTCGCGAGCACCTCGCGCGCCGCGTTGACCGCGTGGTTGTCGGAGACGGGGTTCGCGTTGACGTTCCAGATCGATTCGAGCGCGTGCGACAGCGCGTCGAGGCCGGCCGCGAGCGACGGCCCGGGCGGCAGCGACAGCACGAGCTCCGGATCGACGAACGCCGCCTCGGGCCACGTCTCCGGCAGGTGCAGCGAATACTTCTTGCCGGCCGCGCGGTGCCAGACCGTGGCCCAGCCGGTCACCTCGCTG
The DNA here is from genome assembly GCA_039922395.1 of Caldimonas sp. Taxonomy (GTDB): domain Bacteria; phylum Pseudomonadota; class Gammaproteobacteria; order Burkholderiales; family Burkholderiaceae_C; genus Schlegelella_A. The sequence goes on along the minus strand of JBDSAB010000445.1, from coordinate 803 downwards.
CCGGTGCCTGACGTCGTCGGCACGGCGATCAGCGACTTGACGCGATGCGGCCGGAACGGCTTGCCCGTCACGAGCAGCGCGACCAGCGAGTCGAACTCGCCGCTCTCGGTACCGACCATCAGCGCCTTCGCGGTGTCGAGCGCACTGCCGCCGCCGACCGCGACGATCACCTCGCTCGCATCCGGCGTGGCCCAGAACGCGCGGTACAAGGCATCGAGACCGTCGACATCGGGGTTCGGCTGGGTCTGGTCGATCACGCTGGTCAGTGCGGTGCCGAGCAGCGTCTTGAGGCGCGGCAACAGGCCGAACGACTCGGCTTCGGGAAACGTCACCAGGGTCGCCTTGCGACCCGCGAGCACCTTCGGCAGCGTCTCGAGCACGCCGGCGCCGAAATGGATCGCGACCGGGTTCTGGTATTGCCAGTGCTTCATCGCAAGTCCTTCGCGCTCAGACGGCGTGGTTCAACGCCAGGTCGAAGATGTCGAAGTTGCGCAGGCGCCGCGTCGATGTGACGCCTTCGAGGCGGCGGTTGAAGACGAGCGGCACCGCCTGTTCCGACAGGCCGCCGTGCGAACGCAGCGGTGCGTCGAGGCCCGACAGGTCGTGGCGCGCCGGGCTGGTGCCGATCACGTAGAGCCGCTCCGAGACGATCACGACATCGCCGATGCGGTCGGTTGGCAGGCCGAAGCGCTCGGCCGCATCGGTGCGCGACAGCACGACCTCGACGCCGGGCAAGGTCGCCAGCTTCTTCATGACGGCCGCCTGGTCGGCCGACTCCGGCAAATAGGCGGTCGCGAACGAAC
>JBDSAB010000444.1:0-3489 GCA_039922395.1 Caldimonas sp. | reverse complement strand
CAACTGCCGCATGTGCCTGGTCGAGATCGAGAAGGCGCCGAAGCCGATGCCGGCCTGCGCGACGCCGGTCACGCAGGGCATGATCGTCCGCACGAAGAGCGACAAGGCGATCAACGCCCAGCAGGGGGTGATGGAGTTCCTGCTCATCAACCACCCGCTCGATTGCCCGATCTGCGACCAGGGCGGCGAATGCCAGCTGCAGGACCTCGCGGTCGGCTACGGCGCGTCGTCGTCGCGCTACGCCGAGGACAAGCGCGTCGTCTTCCCGAAGGACGTCGGCCCGCTGATCTCGATGCGCGAGATGAACCGCTGCATCCACTGCACGCGCTGCGTCCGCTTCGGCCAGGAGATCGCCGGCGTGATGGAGCTCGGCATGATCCACCGCGGCGAGCACTCCGAGATCACGACGGTCGACGGCGACACGGTCGACTCCGAGCTGTCCGGCAACATGATCGACCTCTGCCCGGTCGGCGCGCTGACCAGCAAGCCGTTCCGCTACAGCGCGCGGCCCTGGGAGCTGTCGCGCCGCAAGAGCGTGAGCCCGCACGACAGCACCGGCACCAACCTGATCGTGCAGGTCAAGGGCGGCAGCGTGATGCGCGTGCTGCCGCTCGAGAACGAGGACGTCAACGAGTGCTGGATCGCCGACCGCGACCGCTTCTCGTACGAGGCGCTGAACGGCAGCGACCGCCTGACCGCCCCGATGATCAAGCAGGGCGGCACCTGGCGCGAGGTCGACTGGACCACGGCGCTCGAATACGTGGCGCGCGGCCTGACTCAGATCTCGGTCGACCATGGCGCGCAGAGCATCGGTGCGGTCGCGTCGCCGGCCAGCCCGATCGAGGAGCTGCACCTGCTCGGCAAGCTGGTGCGCGGCCTCGGCAGCCAGAACATCGACCACCGTTTGCGCCATGCCGACTTCGGCAATGTGGCAGCGGCCGGCGCCGGCAAGCCGTCCGCGCGCTGGCTCGGCACCTCGATCGCCACGTTGTCGACCTTGCAGAGCGCGCTCGTCGTCGGCTCGTTCCTGCGCAAGGACCATCCGCTGTTCGCCTCGCGGCTGCGCGCCGCGACCAAGAAGGGCTGCAAGGTCCACAGCGTGCATGCGCTGCAGGACGACTGGCTGATGCCGATGGCCGCCGGCCTGACGGTGGCGCCGAGCGCGTGGCCGCAGGCGCTGGCCGAGATCGCTTCGGCGATCGCCGCGACGCAAGGGGTCGAGGCGCCGCAGCAGGGCGAGGCCGGCGATGCGGCGAAGGCGATCGCGGCGTCGTTGCTGGCCGGCGAGCGCAAGGCCGTGCTGCTCGGCAATGCAGCGCTCCACCACCCCGAGGCCGGCGCGCTGCTGAAGCTCGCCACCTGGATCGGCGAGCGGACCGGCGCCAGCGTCGGCTACCTCGGCGAGGCCGCGAACAGCGTCGGCGCCCAGCTGATCGGCGCGATGCCCGGCGAGGGCGGCCTGCACGCCGGGCAGATGCTGGGCGCGACCGGTGAAGCGCCGCTGAAGGCCATCGTCCTGCTCAACGTCGAGCCGGCCCTCGATGCTGCGAACGGCGCCGCCGCGGTCGTGGCCTGCCACTCCGCCGAAATGGTCGTCGTGCTGTCGCCGTTCAAGGACGCGGGCGCCGATGTCGCCGATGTGATGCTGCCCGTGGCCCCCTTCACCGAGACCTCGGGCACCTATGTCAGCGCCGAAGGACGCGTGCAGGGCGTGCACGGCGTCGTCAAGCCGCTTCGCGACGCGCGGCCGGCGTGGAAGGTCCTGCGCGTGCTCGGCAATCTGCTCGGCCTCGAAGGCTTCACGTTCGAGTCGCCGGAAGAAGTGCGCGACGAGGCACTCGGCAGCATCGATGCGATTCCGAGCCGCCTGAGCAATCGGCCGGCGCAGGCCGCTGGCGCCGCCAACGCAAACGGCTACGGATCCGGCGCGCTCGAGCGCATCGCCGACGTGCCGATCTACGCGACCGACAGCATCGTGCGTCGTGCGCCGTCGCTGCAGCTCACGGCCGATGCGCGTCCGCCGCTCGCGCACCTGTCGCGCGACCTCTGGCAGCGCCTCGGCCTCGTGCCGGGCGATTCGGTCCGTGTCACGCAGGGCAGCGCCGAAGCGGTATTGCCCGCAGCGATCGACGCGACCTTGGCCTCCACCGCGGTGCGCGTCGCCGTCGGGCACCGCACGACCGCCGGCCTCGGCGCGATGTTCGGCCCGATTGCGGTCGAGAAGGCTTCCGCCGCGATGGCGACTTCGGTCGACGAGCGTGCGGCGACCGCCGCGCTCGGCAGCGGCACGGCCTGAAGGACGCAGCGATGTTCGAGTCGGTCAACACGTTCGGATCATCCCTGCTCGGCGGCTTCTGGCCGACGACGTGGAGCGTCGTCAAGATCCTCGCGCTCGTCGTACCGCTGATGCTGTGCGTCGCCTACCTGACGTTGTGGGAGCGCAAGGCGATCGGCTGGAGCCAGATCCGCCCGGGCCCCAATCGCGTCGGCCCGTTCGGTCTGCTGCAGCCGATTGCCGATGCAGTGAAGCTCCTGTTCAAGGAGATCATCGTGCCGACCGCGGCCAACCGCGGCCTGTTCTTCCTCGGGCCGGTGATGACGATCATGCCGGCGCTCGCCGCCTGGGCGGTGGTGCCGTTCGGCCCGAACGCCGCGGTCTCGAACATCAACGCGGGCCTGCTGTTCGTGATGGCGATCACCTCGATGGAGGTCTACGGCGTCATCATTGCCGGCTGGGCCTCGAACTCCAAGTACGCCTTCCTCGGCGCGCTGCGCGCGTCGGCGCAGATGGTGAGCTACGAGATCGCGATGGGCTTCGCGCTCGTCATCGTGCTGATGGTCTCGGCGAGCCTGAACCTCACCGACATCGTGCTGGGACAAGGCAAGGGCATCTTCGCCGACCGCGGCCTCACGTTCCTGAGCTGGAACTGGCTGCCGCTGCTGCCGATCTTCGGCGTCTACCTGATCGCCGGCATCGCCGAGACCAACCGCGCGCCGTTCGACGTCGTCGAGGGCGAATCGGAGATCGTCGCCGGCCACATGGTCGAGTACTCGGGCATGTCGTTCGCGATGTTCTTTCTCGCCGAATACGCGAACATCCTGCTGGTCTCGGCGCTCGCCTCGGTGATGTTCCTCGGCGGCTGGATGGCGCCGATCTCGTTCTCGCTGTTCGGCTATGACGCCGCCGGCTGGGTCAAGGACACGATGTGGTTCTGGAACTGGTTCTGGCTGTTCGCCAAGATCTTCGTCATCGCCACCTTGTTCCTCTGGGTGCGGGCCACGTTCCCGCGCTTCCGCTACGACCAGATCATGCGGCTCGGCTGGAAGATCTTCATTCCGCTGACGCTGGTCTGGCTGGTGGTCGTCGGGCTGGTGATCCAGTCGCCCTGGAACATCTGGAAATAGCATGGCGCAAGCGACACCGATCAAGGACTTCCTCTCGAGCTTCATGCTCATCGAGCTGTTCAAGGGCATGCGGCTCACCGGCCG
>JBDSAB010000443.1:0-3477 GCA_039922395.1 Caldimonas sp. | reverse complement strand
TCGAGCCGGTGGTCATGGGTGCGACGACGACCGTTCGCAGATGCGCGTTCATCTCGTTCGGCGAAACCACCACGCAGGGCCGTGTCTTGCGGATCTCGCTGCCGAGCGTGGGGTCGAGCTGGGCGAGCCAGATTTCACCGGTCTTGAAAACAGGCACGGGGGCTACCAGACGAGCTCGTCGTCGCCCAGGTTGCCCAGCTCGGGCCACACGGCTGCGTCGTCACCTTGCCGGGCAATCGTGCGCGCGGCTTCGGCCCAACCCTCGCGCCGGCTGCGGTGCAGCGGGCGAATTTCGATGACACCGTTGCGCACCTGCAGGTCGGCCGTGCCTTGCAAACCGACTTGGGCGAGGATCGGCTTGGGGATCAGCACGCCCTGCGAGTTGCCGACTTTTCGGATGGTGACTTCCACGGCTCGTCTCGTCTGCTTTGTTGACACAATGTTATCACATGGCGGCAAGAGCACGCTTGCCGCTAAAGTGCGGCATCCTGTCGCTTGCCAAGTCGTGACGGTGCCGCAACCGCCGCCTGTCGTGCCGCGACCCGCAGGACCTGCCCTTTCTGAATCTTGCTGCCGCTGAGCGCGCCGATGCTGTCCGAGGAGTGGTCCAATGAGGACGAACCTGCGTCGTCGTTTGCCTGCTGGGATCGAGCGGCCGGCGACGCGAACCCTTCCTAACGACAGGAGGCGACTCATGAACGCAGCGGCTGGGAGCATTCGGCTCGTCGCAGGGCTGGTGTTGGCGACCTTGGGTTCCATCGCCGCGGGGCAGACGCCTCCGCTGCCTCGCATCGGCTGGGTCATCAGCGGAACGGCGGACAACAGTCGCCACAGCGTCCAGGCCGTGCGCGCCGGACTCGCCGACGAAGGACTGGTGGACGGCCGCAACGTGACGCTCGATGTGCGGTTCACGGCCGGTCGGCCTGAGCTGTACCCGGACATCTTTGCCGACATCACCCGTCAACCGGTCGCCGTCCTGGCGGCAGCAGGGTTCTCCGGCATTTCAGCGGCCCGCGACGCGAGCGGTGGGCGCACACCCATATCAGCTTATTTCTGCGGCAGCGAAGTCAAGCGCATGGTCGAGAACTTCGCCCGGCCCGGCGGAAACATCACCGGCGTGTCATGTCTCAGCTCAGAGCTCGCCATCAAGCGCATCGAGCTGCTCAAGCTGTCGGTGCCGAACCTGCGTCGTCTCGGTCTCCTGTACGACCCGAGAAACCCGGGAAAGGAAAAGGAGCTCGCCGAAGTTCGGCAAGCCGCGACGAGTCTGGGCGTGAGCGTGTCGACGGCTGCGGCCAGCAGCGCGGAATCTTTGAGAGAGGCCATCGACTCGTTGCGCCGCGACGGCGCCGAGGCGGTCGTCATTTCGGAAGACGTCTTCACCTATGGCAACCGGGAGGCCATCGTCGCACTGACGGCGGAGTACCGGATGGTGGACATCTCATCATTCCGCGAGTTTGTGCAGGCCGGCGGTGTGCTGTCTTATGGCGCGAGCAACACGGAGCGCATGCGCATGCAGGCACGCTACGCAGCCAAGCTGGTGCGCGGCGCCAAGGCCTCTGACTTGCCTATCGACCAACCGACGCGCTTTGAATTTGTCATCAACCTGAAAGCGGCGCGCGCGCTCGGCGTCGCCCTCCCGAAGGCAGTTCTGGCGCGAGCCGATGAAGTCATCGAATGACGATCGATCGGACTTTCGTGCATGCATGCGGCGGGCGGCCCACTTCACGAAGCGACTTTGCCGCAGGCGGACTGTAGTGACCGACTGTGCCCCTGTCTCGCCTGGTCGGCATGCAGACGTCGCTCGAGTGGTGCATGACCGGTCGCGTCTTCAACGCCGACGAGGCGGTGTCGCCCAGCATTTGTTGGGTGCTAACGACGCTGGTGATGCCGGATTGGTCGTAGGCGCCGCTCTTGCATGCGGCTCCGCGCCGGGCTATATCCGGATGGCGGCGAACTTCGACTTTGACGAGTGCGACCATGGCACCCTGAAGTGTCCGGCGCTAACTAGCCGAGCTTGCGCCAGGATTTGCGGCCACCAGCGCACAAGTCGCTCAGCCTGTAGCCAAAACGGATACTTAGCCCAGTGGCTATCTAGGACGAAAACCGTGTGACCTTGTCGGCGCAATGCTTCTCGCTCGGCGTCATGATTTTTCCTAAAGCGATCAATCGAAAGAATGCACCACGGTCCATCCTGGCCGAGGGAGCCAATCCATTCAACGTCCGGCATGCTTGGCTCAAAGCGGTCTCGCAGGTGAATGACCGAAGAGATGTCGTCCTCTCTTTTCGACAACTCTCGAATCGCATGTGCGATGTGAAGCGAGAGGTTATTGTCAAAAAAAAACTTCAAGCCGCTAGCTTCTCTTCAAAGCGGACTGCCGCGTCTACTGACACTCGCGGGATGTCATAAATTCGCGCGACGGCCCCGCGGTCGTTCCCTTCGGCCAAGTACGCGGCGTACAGCGTGTCGGTCGGAATAGCGGCTTCAGCGATGATTGGCGCACCGAACTGAAGGCGCGGGTCCAAGAGAACTATCTTCTTGCTGGGGCCCATCGGAAACCACCTTCGGGCCATATCGTTGTTGTCGTACTCGACGGCGTCATAAAGCGAAGATCGAACCACCGCGTCGAACACGAACTGCTGCTTTGCCATGTCGAGTAACTGGCCCTCTTGCGCCATCTCGGCTCTAACGTCTTCCCGTTGAAGCGTGTCATAGAAGATTCGCTTCCCATCGGTCAGGAATTTGGTGGCCGTGAGCGCATGCGATACGCCGAACTCTTGCCGCGCGGAGTCCGCTGCGGCGCGCACAACCGACACGTTGATTCCTTTGCTCACCAAGCTGACGACGATCCGGAGCTCGAGGAGATCTAGGAACCCAATGACATCCGGAGCGAAGTCGTCCTTCGAATACTCGGTTTGCCATAGGGGCGGCGACCAGTGAACGACACCTTTGCGGTACCACCGATAACCGTGCAACCAACGTCTGACCGTACGAAGATCGGCCTGGACTAGGCGCGTGGCGTCTGACAGAGCATAGATGCCGCTGCCGATCGGATTGGTCAAGGAGCCCCCTTTTGCCGGGCGCAGTGTAGCTACTGGATCCGAAACTGTATATATATACAGTATAGAGGACGCGGTCCCACCCTCTGGTCAACGCGGACGCGCCACCAGATGGTCCGCCACCGCCTGATAAGCCGGCAGCGAAGTCGGATCATTGAACGCATTCCCCGCCATCGGAAACGACGCATACCGCGCGATCACCATCTCCGCCTTCGGATCGACATAGATCGCCTGACCATGGATGCCGCGCGCGACGAACGCGCCGTTCGCGTTGTTCGACACCCACCACATGTCGCGATAGCTCCAGCCCGGTAGCGTCGGATAGCTCGCGGCCGGGAAGGCCGACCGGTCGCCGCCCTTGCGGATGTCGTCGACCACCGCGGCCGGAATGATCTGCTGGCCGTTCGCGCGGCCGCC
>JBDSAB010000442.1:0-4302 GCA_039922395.1 Caldimonas sp. | reverse complement strand
CCGGCTTCGTCGAGGGCACCGACAAGGGCGAGACCAAGGCCGAGCCGAAGATCTGGACCGAGCGGGACAAGTTCAACGGCGCCGCCTCGAAGATGCAGGAGGAGATGGCCAAGCTCAACGTCGCCGCGAAGTCCGGCAACATCGACACGATCAAGGCCGCCGTCGGCGAGACCGGCAAGAGCTGCAAGGCCTGCCACGACGTCTACCGCAAGGAATAAGCAAGGCGCGGTGAGTCAGAATCGCGCCGGGTCGGCCCAGACCCGAGTGGGTTAGCGCCGACGAAGCGCGTCAACCCTTCCGAGGATTGCGCCCGAACGCCGCGGCGCCCGCGAACCGAGCCCGGTTGCCGAGCCGTTCCTCGATGCGCACCGCCTCGTTCCACTTCGCCATGCGTTCGCTGCGGGCAAACGAACCGACCTTCAACTGCCCGACCTGCCAGCCGATCGCGAGGTGCACGATCGTCGTGTCCTCGGTCTCACCGGAGCGCGCCGAGACGATCGCGGCATAGCCGACCGACTGCGCCGCCCGCCAGGCTTCAAGGGTCTCGGTCAGCGTGCCGCGCTGGTTCGGCTTCAGCAGCACCGTGTTGGCGGCGCCGACTGCGGCAGCCTCGCGAACGAGCGGTGCAAGCGACACGAGGAAGTCGTCACCGACGACCTGCACCCGGTTGCCGACGGCCTGCGTGAAACGGGCAAAGCCGGTGGCGTCGTCCTCGGCGAGCGGGTCTTCGATCGATGCGATCGGGTACTTGTCGATCCAGCGCAGCAGCAGTTCGATCAGGCCGTCGGAATCGAGCGTCCGCGCTTCGAGGCCCAGCGTATAGCGGCCAGCGTGGCCGAACTCGGAGGCGGCCACGTCGAGCGCGATTGCGACCTGCGCGCCGGGTACGAAGCCGGCCCGCTCGATCGCCGCCACGAGCGTCTCGATCGCCTGCTCGTTGGTCGCAAAGTCGGGCCACCAACCGCCTTCGTCGGCAACCCCTGCTCGGGATCCGCGCGCCTCCATCAGCAAGCCGGCGCATCGGTAGACCTCGGCGGTCCATTCGAGCGCTTGCGCGAAGGTCTGTGCACCCGGGCAGACGACCATGAAGTCCTGGATGTCGACGCGCCGGCCGGCATGCGCGCCACCGCCGAAGATCTGGATCTGCGGCATCGGCAGCAGCACGGCAGCGTCGCCGCCGAGCAGGCGATAGAGCGGCACGCGGTGCGAGGCCGCAACCGCATGCGCCGCCGCCATCGACACCGCGAGCGTCGCGTTGGCGCCGAGGCGCGACTTGGTCGGCGTGCCGTCGAGATCGATCAGGCGGCGATCGAGCGCTGCCTGATCGTCGGCCGCGCAGCCGACGAGCGCATGGGCGATCTCTGCGTTCACGTGGCCGACGGCGGTCAGCACATCGAGCCCGCCGAACGACGGCGTCGCATCGCGCAACTCGATGGCCTCGCGCGTGCCGCGCGAGGCGCCGGCCGGGGTGATCGATGCGCCGATCGAACCATCGGCGAGCGTCACTTCGGCCTCCACCGTCGGTCGGCCGCGACTGTCCCAGACACGGCGGCCGTGTACCGAACGGATCGAACGCGGATTCATCGGCCGATCTCCTCGCGCCAGGCGGCGGCAACCTGATTAAGGCGCGCAACCGGACTATTCAGAAGCGCACGGCCAACCCGTCGGACCGGCTCGCGCTGGACATCGGTCTCGATGTATTCGACCGGCGACTTGCCGTCGACACGAGCCAGCAGCAGGCCCGGCAACAGCGCTGCTGCTCGGCGCTCGATCGCCGCGCGTGGCTCCCAGTCGACACCCTCCAGATACGCCGTCGCCAACGCGTCGAAGCTGGTCATGAACGCGCCCGCCGCCGATGGCGTCCACACGCACTTGAGCAGCAGGTGGTTGAGGCAGAAAGCGATGTCGAACGCCGGGTCACCCCACCACGCACATTCGGCATCGAGCAGGACCGGGCCCTTCGGTCCGATCAGGATGTTCTTCGGGCTTACGTCGCCATGCACGAGGGCCAGCGCATGGTGCTGCGTCGAGCGGACGAGACCTTCGAGCGCCGCTGCGACGTCCGGATGCCGACGCGCGGTCGCCAGCAGGTACGGCTCGAGGCGGATGTCGAAGAAGATCGAGTCGGTCGGAAAGGCCTCGGCCAGTTCCGGCCGGGCGGCCGAGTGCGCATGGATCCGGGCCAGCACCGCACCGACCGCGCGCGCGATCTCCGGATCGGCCCGGCCCTCGCGCAGCGACTGCTTCCACAGCGTGTGGCTGGCCGAAGGCAGATAGCTCATCGCGAGAACGCCGAGACGCGGATGCTGGCCCAGCACCGCCGGCGCGGAGCCCGGCACCGCCTCGTTGGCGATCTGCATCCAGCGCGCTTCATAGCGATTGCGTTCGATCGGCGCTCGCCAGTCGGCAGCGACACGTAGCTTCGCCAAAGCGCGCTTCGCGCAGAGCGGCCCGCCGTCGGCTTCGATGCGCCAGATGTCCGATGACACGCCGCCCGTCAGCGGGCAGCCGTTTAGCGTGGGCGAGGAGGCGAGGCCGAGCTCGGTCAGCGCTTGTACGAACTCCGGCGGTACCGGGACGCGCGCCGGGTCGGTCGATGACATTCGAGGAACCGTGTTCATGGCGAGATCAGAGGTGGTCATGTCGGGACTCGACCAACTTGACCAGCGCATAGAGCGCGAGGTTGGCCGGCGTCGGGACGCCGACCTCGCGGCCACGCCGGACCACGAAGCCATTCAGATGATCGATCTCGCTCGGCTTGCGCCGCGCCATGTCCTGCGCGGTGGACGACAGCTGTGCCGGCATGGCACCGGCGATCCGTTCCATGGCCGCCAACGATTCGCGCAGCGGCAGATCGACACCCACGGCCGATGCAACGGCACAGACCTCGGCCACGACGGCATGCTGCAAGTCCCTGATCGACGACAGCGCGGCCAGGTCACCGTACGGTGACTGAGCCAGCCCGGAGATCGCGTTGTAGGCGCAGTTGACCATCAGCTTCGACCACAGTTCGCCGCCGACGTTAGTCGAGATCGTCACGGGCACTCCCGCCGCCGCGAAGGCCTCGCGAATACCGTCGAGACTCACCGCGACGCCGGCATCCTGCGCGGCCGCGGCGTCGAGCGGACCGATGACCAGATCGCCGCGACCGTGGTGCTTGACCAAGCCCGGCTCCGGCGTTGCCGTCGCCACATAGACCACTGCGGGCACGACCGTCTGTCGCACGTGGCGCGCGATCGTCTCGGCGTTCTCGACGCCGTTCTGCAGGCTGAGGACGATCGCGTCTTCTTTCAGGTGCGACGAGATGGCCTGCGCCACCTGAGCGGTATCGGTCGACTTCACGCTGAACAGCACGAGGTCCGCACCCTGCACGCCTGCGAGGTCGATGCTGGCCGTCGCGGGGATCGACTCGACGCGGCCGGCCATGTCAAGGCGCAAGCCGTGCTGTTCGATGGCCTGGACGTGAGGAAGGCGCCCGATGAACACGACCGGGTGACCGGCACGCGCCAGCATCGCGCCAAAGAATCCGCCAACGGCACCGGCACCGACGACGGCCACGGACTCGAGTCGCTGCTTCAACGTGATCCTCCTCGTGTCGACTGCCTTGGGGTCGTTACTCTCTCGATGCAGTCAGAAGCAGCGATGTACTCGATCGATCTCCGCCGCCCGTCAGGTCGGCCGCTCGTCGCTCGAATGAATCTGCAGCGCTTCGAGGAAACGCGACACCATGTTGTAGGCCGCGATCGTACCGACGAGCTCGACGGTTTCTCGATCGTCGAGAAACTCTCGGACCGCGTCGATCTGCGCAGCCGGCACCCGCACCTCACGCGTCATGGTATCGGCCAGTCGCAGCGCTGCGCGCTGGGCGGCGCTGAACGACGGTTCGGTTTGCCAACCGGGAAGCGCATTCAGCTGCTGGGTGGTGATGCCCAGCTTCACCGCAATCGGTTCGTGCTGCTCCGCCTCATACCGCGCGCCGTTGAGATGGGCCACCTGAACAATGACGAGTTCGCGCAGTCCGCCGTCGAGTTTCAGCCTCTGCCGCACTTGAGTCAGAAAGCCGAGCCAACCTTCGGCCAAGGGTGGACTGTGCAGCAGCATCTGGTAGAGATGCAGGATGCTGCCGCGCTCTCGCTCTATGCGCGCGAGCAAGGGTTGCAAGGCAGCTTCGCTCAGCTCTGCATAGGGGAGATGGGCCATGCCGCATTGTGGGCTGAGGGCCCACCTCGAGGTGCAGCAGGGTGGGTAGACGCAACGAAGCCGAGGTCGCCTCGGCAAGCCCGTCGTGCGCGAGTCCTCACG
>JBDSAB010000441.1:0-2735 GCA_039922395.1 Caldimonas sp. | reverse complement strand
GTGCTCGAAGAAGGGAGCGACGTCATTCACATCCAACCGAATCACGATGAAGTCGTATACGTGCTGGAAGGTAAGTGCGGATTTCGAGTCGGAGAAGAGACCCGACGGGTTGAGGCAGGCGATTTGATGTTCATCCCGCGCGATACTGTGCACGGTCCAATCGTCGACAGCGGACGGGTCGCACTCTTGTCGATCTTCGCGCCGTTCTTTGATCGGACGAAGAAAAACATCCGGTGGTCGCGAGATGGGTTCGACTAAGGAGACGCTGACTCTCGCGACGTCAATGGAACAAGGGTTTATTTCACTCCGCCCCGGATCGATTTCAGCGTCGGCGCTGACTCACTAACCACCTGGCTGTCATCGACGAGGAATGCTTTGAGGGTGTTCATCGCGCGTCGAACATTCGACAGCTGACTGCTCGTGCACTTGTTGTATGTCGGAGCGATACTGCACGTCAAAAAACGCTCCGTTGAATAGAGGTTCTCGCACGACATTCCGAGCGGCAAGATGCGAACTTACTTGAGGCGGCGGAATGCTCTGCGAGTCGGCTTGGGGCTGGCTTTCATTGGGCCCTGGGCACCCGGATTGGTCCTTGCACAGCTGCGAGGCAGAGCGTTCCGCATTGGCCGCCTGGTGATTGGCGCGCCCAAGGACTCAGCGGCTCTTTTTCAGGTCCAGGACGAAGGCCTGCGCGAACACGGATTGGTGGAAGGCCGGAATGTCGAAACGGTATCCCGATGGGCGAGGGGATCGATCGAGGCGCTGCCGGCGTTGGCGGCCGAACTGGTGGCGTTGCCAGTCGACTTGATCATCGCCAGTACCAACCCATCGATCGTGGCGGCTCAGCGCGCGACATCAATCATTCCGATCGTCATGGTCGTCGGCGTCGATCCGGTAGGAAACGGGTTTATCGAGAGCTTCTCAAGACCCGGCGGAAACATTACCGGCCTGACCAACGACACAGGGGGCAGCATGCACGGCAAGGTGCTCGACCTCTTGAAGCAAGTGGCGCCGAGTGCATCGGTAGTTGGCGTCCTGGCCCAGCAAGGGGTCGGGTTTGGTCAAGAGCCGCTACAAGAGGCCGCGCGACGGCTCCGACTCGAGCTTCGATATCCACCCGAGGTTCGGCAGCCGGCCGATATCGAGCCTGCGTTCGAAGCAATGAAAGGCGCCGGTGCCCAGGCGCTGTATGTGGCCGGCGGGGGGATCCTCTATCAGCATCGTCAAGCGGTCGCCGATCTGGCACTCCGGCACCGTTTGCCCGGCATCTACTTCTCGTCCGACTACGTGCGGGCCGGCGGTCTGGTGAGCTACGGAACCGACCTGCGAGCGCAGTACCGACGATCTGCATGGTACGTGGCCCGCATTTTGAAGGGAGGCAAGCCTGCAGATCTCCCCGTCGAGCAGCCGGCGCGCTTTGAAACTGCAATCAACCTGAGGACCGCGAACGCGCTGCAGTTGAGCGTTCCGCGAAGTCTGTTGTTGCGCGCCGACGAAGTAATCGAGTGAATACCTAGGCCGCCCCTCACGTCCCGGGTGCACCGTAGATGTGTCGTGAAAGATCTCCGGCGCTCGTGAATTCGTACTCCACCTTCGCTGGCTTCCGGTATGTGGCGGAATTGCGGAAAGGCGCCCTTTCTTAAAGCATCTACCGTACCTGAAACCGGTTTTGAGCTATCCATTCGGCGACGTTACGTCCGAGCGCAGCACCATCAACCAGCGAGCTTCGAAAGTGCATGCCCCCCGCAATGCGCCCGACAATGATGTCGTCCACGAGAGCCTCAGTCCCCACATAGTGATGCGCCGTCATGCTGGCATTGCTCGTGAAGTCATAGGTTACGTCGCTCGTCCCGAAGAACCTGCGAATCGCTTCAACGGTGGCGCCACCTGCACAGCTGTGAGCGGCGGGATATTCAGGATGGGCTGGGGTTGGCTGAAACGGTGTCCATCCGGTGTCCGCCGTCGTCGCGGAGTTCCCATCCGTATCAGCCAAATTAATGGCACTGAAGGGGCGCCAGAACAGGTGGAAGTACTTGGACTCGAAACAGGCGATCGTCGCATCCGAGTGCGATACCCAGATCATTGCCGCTAGGCGAGCCTGGTCTGCAAGGCTGCGGTTGGTCATCGTGAACTGGCGCAGGTTGCGCGTCCAGAGGTTGGGCGGAGCTTCTGTATGAAAGAGCGCGGAGGTTGACTGTTCCGGGGTGCGAGTCGATCCGGTCGCTGCGCCCAGCGTCTTCGTCTCGTTAAGGTCTGCTGCGTAGGCGGCGCTACCGAGCGATTGAGGGCCTGGAGCCCGGAACTGCGAGGCCGACGTGAGGGCGAATGGGCGTACGAACGGCGAGGTTCGACCAACGATTGCCGGTCCCCGAAACTGCCCAGGGCTAGTGCCGGCTACAAAAGCCGGAAGTACGGTCGCCCGCCCGTCGTTTGCTCTGGAGGTCAGAACGCCTGTCGCGACCTCGGCGCCGATCGCAATGCCCAGTGTCTTCGCGTTGCCATTGGGTATCGCCGCCAGCATGCTGTCGTAAGTCCCCTGGTAGATCGCGGTCCGAGCCGGAAACAGCCCTTTCAGAACGTTGTAGGCCGCGGCAATCGCTGCTGCTTCTTCGGAGGCGCCACTGGTGGAGGCGGTCGGGGTCACCGTGAAGGGCTTGTAGCCGCCGGCAATGGCGATGACCGCGTCGTACATGGCAACGTGCAACGTGGCCAAGTCAAACGCATAGTTCGAGCTC
>JBDSAB010000440.1:0-3351 GCA_039922395.1 Caldimonas sp. | reverse complement strand
TCTTTTCACTGCCGAAGTCCAAGCTGCTGGGATACGTCCTGCCGGCCGTGCCGCCGCTGGCGGTGCTGCTGGCCGATGGCTTCGAATCCTCGCGGTTGCACTCGCAATGGGCCACGCGTGGGTGGTGGGCCAGCGCCGCGACCACCATGGTGCTCAGCATCGTGGCCATCGTCGCCCTCGCCATCCAGCCGCCGCGCTCCACGAAGGAGATCGGGGCGACCCTTCGAGCTCAACGTTTCGCGAACGAGCCCGTCTACATGCTCGACAACTACTATTTCGACCTGCCGCTCTACGCCCGGTTGACGGCCCCGGTCACGGTCGTGCTCGACTGGACCGATCCCGAACTGCGTCGGCGGGATACGTGGCGCAAGGAACTCGCGGACGCCGCGGCGTTTGCGCCACAGGACGAAAGAGCCGTGCTGCTGACGCCCGACCGGCTGGCATTCGCCTTGTGCGCGGCGCCGGTGAGTTGGGTTGTCGGCCCCACATCCGCAGCCCGTGATCTTCCGTTCCTGGTCGAAGGCTCTACCGTCACTGCAGTGCGCGGCGAGACCTTGTGGCGCGTCGAGCGCGCCCGTCTCAAGGCGCTGGCGTCGGGACCTTGCGCCGGAATACCCAACGCCGGCTGAGCCACCATGTCACGAACGCCACCGCCACGAGCACGATCGCCAGCACCACGTCGTAGCGGCGGCCGCTCCAGTGCAGCAACGCCGCGTATGCCAACTCGTTGATGGCGAAACCAGCGCCCGACACCGCCACGAAGCGGACGGCAGAACGTGTCCACGCTTCACCATGGCCGCTAAAGGTCAGCCGATGGTGACCGGCGAAGGAGACTCCCAGCGCCGCCAGCCAGCCCAGCAGGTTGGCCCGCAGCGGGGGCAGCGCAGCCAGTTCCACGAGGGCAACGACGGTGGTCCAGTGCACGGTGGCGGCGGTGCAGCCCACCGTGACGAACCAGATGCCGCTGCGGCAGTTTCCGCCCACAGGATCTTCATGCATCGAGAAGGCCGTTGACCGTGAGTGCCGAGCATAACCAGCGCACCCGCGTCTGCGTCTGCGTCGACGACTTCGGCATGCACAGCGGCGTGAACGAGGCGGCGCTGCGGCTGGCCGATCTCGGCCGAGTTCATGCCATCGGCGCGCTGGTCGGCGCGCCGGCGTGGAAAAGCGGTCGGAGTGCGTTGAGACATCTTCCTGCTGCGACCTGTGACATCGGCCTGCACCTGGACCTCACCGAGTTTCCGCTGCTTGAAGGAACGCGGCGGCCGTTGGGTCGTCTGGTCTCGCTCGGTGTCCTGCACCGCATTGATCGCGACGGCGTGCGTGCCGAGATTCGCGCCCAGCTCGACGCTTTCGAGTCAGCCCTCGGCCGAGGTCCGGTGTTTGTCGACGGCCACCAGCATGTGCATCAACTGCCTGGCGTCCGCGACGAACTCCTGGTCGAGCTGCGCCACCGCTACGGCGGCTGCCTTCCGTGGATCCGATGCACGCGCGGCGCGGCGGGGACAGCGGCCGGCTGGTCGTCGCGCATCAAGGCGTCGGTCATCGAGTGGCTCGGCGCTGATGCCCTTGCCAAAGCTGCTCGTTGCGACGGCTTTCTGCAGAACCGCGCGCTGCTTGGCGTATACGACTTCGAAGGTGACGACGCGCGCTACGAGACGCTGCTGCGGGACTGGCTTCGCTTCGCATGGGACGGCGACTTGCTGATGTGCCACCCGGGGCGGCGCAGCGCCCTTGACGATCCTATTGCCGAGGCGCGGGCGACCGAGGACCGGGTTCTGGGCAGCCCGGCATTCGAACGCCTGCTCGATGACTGCGCCGTATCGCTCCACCCGATGAGCAGGATTCTCGACCGGATTACATGACCAAGCGGGCGTCGGCGCTGAAACATCTGCTCCACTGCGCCCCGCGCATGCCCGCGTCGCCGATCTGGTCGGCAATACAACCGGGTTCCAGGGGGCAAACCTGGCGCTAGAACGGCAAGACTCGCACGTGCTGTGGACGCTTTCAGGCACGCAACAAAACGGAGTCTGCGTGGGAACGCTCTTGGCGTGCGCATGAACCTCGATGTCGTGCATGGTGTGCGAAATGGCTGACACCGGGGCCGTCCTTCCTCACTGCCGCCCCTTTCTTACCGTGCCTGCAATTCTTTCTGTACGTCCTTGATGTTGCATTCCCAGTTGATGACTTCGATGTCATGTGGGCCACCGGTAGAGCGGACTTCGGCGGGCCCGTTGCGATAGAGGCCTCCCCTGACTTCCTCGCCGATCCGGGGAGACCAGCCCCCGCCGAGCGGGGCCTGAGCCAAACAGTACCTCCCAATCCCCATGCGAACCGCGAAGCGGCCGGTGAGCGGGTTCACGCCAGTGATCATGTGTCGAGGCATGCGCCGATTTTGATTGCCGCCCTCTCAAGAGATAGTCGGCTGATACCCCTCATTTGCGGGCGCCACTGCGTGGGGTCAAACTGGGTAGTCGACTACCGATCGAGTCCTTCGGTATCGATCTCCGCCCTGGCGGCCGCGAGCGCTTCAGCCAGCGCCAGGTCCTGATAGCGCAAGGGACCGTACCGGGATTTTCGCGTCGGGCCGCTGTCGATGGTGAAGCTCCACGTCCAGCCATCCTTTTCGAAGACAGTAATAACGCTGATCTGCTTCCCGTTGTATTCCATGGTCTCGGTCATCATCGCTCGACGCCTCAGCTCAGCGATCTACAGTCACCTTGAGATCAAGGCTGCGGGCACCGATCGAACGATTCACAACCCCCTAGGATTGGTCGCGACGCGTTTGCAAGATACCAAGTCATAGCGCCCAAGGCCGCCATCACGCCGGCGATAGCCGGATTGACTCTCTGCATGAGCATCTGTCACCGCGAACCCGTTACCACCGCGTGCGTCAACATAAGGGCATACGGCGTCGTGAAACTCTTCCTTGGAAGCGTTCAGGTTGGCGGGGCTGAGCACAAAGAATGCGCCCAGCTCCTGCTCGTAAACGTAGTCAAGAACCGATTTCATTTGCCTCCTCCAACCACGTTGCATTCGGCAGCGGTCATGCCGGCACGATGCCGAGCCAGAGTACCAACGCCGACAGCCCGTGGAAGATGTGCCGCCGGCGTTCGAGCCCGCGCGCTACGTGCCAATCTCAGGAACCTCCGACATCCCGACTGCGCAATACGCGTGCACGTGCAATCGCGCGCGAAACGCGAAGGCCGATTAACCAGGAGACAGCGCGAGCGGTCCAATGGCGCTCATAGAACGGGACATCGAGGAATCCACCGCCCTCATTCGGCTCGTAGAACCGTCCCGCCAGACGCCCTCGCCACCATCGATCGAATGCGCTTCGTTCGTCCATTT
>JBDSAB010000439.1:0-3018 GCA_039922395.1 Caldimonas sp. | reverse complement strand
CCGTCGACCGCACGCTGCAGACGCCGCACGGTGCGCTCCAGATGCAGCTTCGCGCCCGCCAGCAGGCCGCTGCACAAGGCCCGGGTCGTCGGCGTGGGGACGAAGCATCGTTCGCTCGCTACCGATCTCGACGAGTGAACCACCGGCTGCCAACGCGCGGCACGACCCTCCGCCACGGCGCGCGCCATGAACTCACGGAACCGCGGCCTCACGGCAGTGAAGCACTGTGCGCCGTGATCGAAATTGGCCAACTGCGCGCTGCCGACGTCGTCGATCCAGGTCGCTTGCCGCGTGGCCATTCGGCCACCCACATGACGCGAGCGCTCGAAGACGGTGACTTGGGCCTCGGCGTCACGCAGGCCGCGACTGCACGACGCACCGGCCAACCCGGCCCCGATCACGGCGACACGAATCACTCCTGCAGCGTCTTCGGGAGTTGTGGGAAACGTGGTTTTCGCTTTCATCGCGCCACTATCCTAACTCAGTTAGCCCATAATGAAACGCTTCTAGATCACTTTTGGCTGATAATAGCGTTTCAATAGCGAATCAGAGTTCAACCCACGCGTCGCCAGTCCACGAACGGAATCACCATGCGCACACCATCACACGCCGGCGGGCTCGGCCCGAAAACGCTCTTGCGCACCGGGACGGCAGCCCGTCTTGCGGGACTCACGCCGTCGACCCTTCGCATCTGGGAGCATCGCTACGGTGTCGTGTCGCCCCCGAGATCGCCGGCAGGTCAGCGGACCTATTCCATGGCCGACATCGAGCGCCTGCGACTGATCAAGCGGCTGACGCTCGAAGGCCATGCGATCGGGACCGTGGCAGGCCTTTCCTACGACGATCTCGTTCGCCTGTCAACGGGCCACCGGGATTCGCCATCGGCTGCGCAGCGGGTGCTCATCGTCGGCCATGCCCTCGCGCAAAAGCTCGAGGGGCGGCTGCGGCCGTCGGTGGCGCTCGTGTTCGACGACCTTGATCAAGCAGAGAAAGACGTGGCGCGAAGCGGTGCCGTCGATGTGCTCGTCGTCCATGTCACTTCGCTGCATGCATCGGTGACCGAGCGCGTTCTCGCACTCCGAGCCGACTTGCCGGCCGCCGCCGTCGTCGTTGTCTATTCGTTTGGCACAGAGGCCGCTGCCGACGCACTTCGCGCTGCGGAAGTGTTGGTGCGTCGGGAGCCGATTACAGGCAAGGAGCTGGCGCAGCTGATCGTTGCATCGAAGTCGCGGGTGGAGCGGGTGCCTGAGGCAAGCGGCGCTCAGCCCGCCCCGAGGCTCTACAGCGATGCCGAGCTCGTCTCTCTGGCGGAGGCGCCTTCAAGAGTCGCCTGCGAATGCCCGCGGCATCTGGCCGAGATCGTGACACTGCTGGTCGGCTTCGAGCGATACAGCGCCGAGTGCGTCTCGCAGAACGAGGCCGATGCTGCGCTGCATCGCCATCTTCACGACGTCACCAGCGCGGCTCGAACGCTGTTCGAGCAAGCGCTCGCGACGGTGGTGATCGATGAAGGGCTGGTGGTCTAGTCCGCCGACAATGGCAGATCGTCATCCCCATCCCGTGGCCGTACGCCTGGGGTACCTCGCACTCCTGCCGTTCGTGGTCGGCGCAGCCGCCGTGCTAATAACTCGCGGTGCCGCGCAGGACCATGCGGCTGCGGCGCTCAGCGCTTACGCCGCCACGGTGGTCTCTTTCCTGGGCGGCATCCACTGGGGCTTCGGCTTTCGGACATCGGAGCCGCCGGCCAGCCTGTTCCTGTGGGGCGTCGTGCCGTCGCTCGCCGCCTGGGCCGGCTTGCAGTTGCCCATGGCCGCAGCGCTGGCGCTGCACGCCGCGGTGCTGTCGGCGTGCTTCCTCGTAGATTGCGCGGTCTATCCGCGCCAGGATGCGGCGGGCTGGTTGCCCCTCCGCTCTCGGCTAACGGCGATCGCTGTGCTTAGCTGCCTGCTAGGGGCCTTGGGAGTCCTGCACGCGCGATAAGTCGGCGCGGGCGCGAGTGTGGTCTACCTCAAATGCTCCGCGTTACGGGGGCGGCAGCGTCAGCCAGATCTCATTTCGACGCATGAACCGCGGGTTCTCGGCTAGCTGATCTGAAAGCGGGTTTGCGGCGATCAATGGCCTTCAACGAGGACCAGGAGCTCTCGACCCATCGGCGACAGTCGCCTCACCAGCTTGCATGCCACGAAGCCGGCTCCCCCCACTTTGGCCCGCTCTTCGGCAACGCCAACTCGAGCGGCCGCCGGCTGAACCGTCGCATCCTGATCGTCCCAACGGACGACAGCGGCGTCGTCTCACCGCGCTAGATTTCGAGGGGCTTCTACCAGCCGAGCGAGCGCAGTGCTAGACAGTGAGGCCGGCGGTGATCGGACCCGAGGGCGCCCGGCTTCCAGGCGTAGAACAGCTTCGCCGCCAGCACCGAAGGCAGGCCGATGTCCGCTCTCGGCCCTCAATCCACGAAAGCCCCTGTCGATAGCGATTCTGTGATGGCTCCCGACGATCCAGAGCCCTACCTCCAAGCGAGAACGCCCGAAATGAATCGCCGATCGAGTTACAAGAACACCCTGGCGCGTGGGCTCTCGCTCGCATTTGGAGCCACCGCCCTGACCGTCGCCATCGCGGCCGAGCCGCCACCGGCGCATGTTCGCGGCACCATCGTCTCGACGACCGCCGATACCCTGACGGTGCAGACCAGCCAGGGCAAGGTCAGCCTCGCGCTCGATTCGGCGACGAGGATCGCCGGAGTCGTGCCGAGCAGCCTGGGCCAGATCAAGGAAGGCACCTTCGTCGGCATCGCCAATGTCCCTGGCACCGGCGCGTCGAGTGCGTTGGAGGTGGTCGTCTTTCCCGAGGCCATGAAGGGTTCGGGCCTGGGCGACTACCCCTGGGATCTTTCCGCACCCATGCACGGCGGGGCGCGGACGTCGGCGATGACGAACGGCACGGTAAAGTCGAGCACGCCCTCAGGCGGCATGGCTGCGACCTCGGCGATGACGAACGGCACCGTTAAGAAGGCCGCGA
>JBDSAB010000438.1:0-7928 GCA_039922395.1 Caldimonas sp. | reverse complement strand
TCGTTCGGCGCCTTGGTATTGACCTTGAGCGCCTCGAGGTCGAGCGAGGCCCGGCTGATGATGCGGGCCGCCGCGCGCGCCGCCTTGATGGCGGTATTCAGCATCGGGTGAAGGGCTTGCGACATGGGGACGGCCTGACGATCGTTGATGCGCGGGGCGCGGGGCGGGCAGCGGGTCGCCTTCGCGGTGAAGGCGTCTGGTAAAGAGCGCGGGCAGCCGTGACCCGCTCGGATAATTCGATTTTAGGCCGCGACCTCATGCAGAAGACGCTAGAGACGACCCGGTTCGTCCTGATCGGCACCAGCCACGCCGGCAATGTGGGCGCCGCGGCGCGTGCCATGAAGGTGATGGGCTTCGCCGATCTGGTGCTGGTGGCGCCACGCTTTGCCGATGTGCTGCGCCAGCCCGAGGCGATCGCGATGGCGAGTGGCGCGACCGACATCCTCGATCGCGCGCGCGTCGTCGCGACTTTCGCCGAAGCGCTCGACGGCATCGCCTTCGCCTGCGCGACCGCGATGACGCCGCGCGATTTCGGCCCGCCGACCTTGGCGCCGCGCGATCTCTTTCCCACGCTGTCGAAGCAGGCCGAGCGAGTCGCTTTCGTATTCGGCTCGGAACGCTTCGGGATGGGCAACGACGATGTCTACCGCTGCCATGCCTGCCTCTCGATCCCGACCGATCCGCGCTACGGCTCGCTCAACCTCGCGCAGGCGGTGCAGCTCGTCGCCTACGACTGGCGCTCGGCGCTCGGCGGCTTCACGGTTGCTGCGCGCACGGTCGATGCCAAGCTCGCTAGCGCCGCGCAGGTGCAGGCGTTGATCGAGCACTGGCGCGAGGCGCTGGTCGCTATCGAATTTCTCGATCCGTGCGAGCCGCGCAAGCTCATGCCGCGCCTGAACCAGCTCGTCAACCGGGCCCAGCCGAGCGTGGTCGAGGTCGATATCCTGCGCGGCATCGCGCGCGCGATCGTCAAGGCCAGGCCGCGCTGAGCCCGGCCGCGCTGCCTGCGTCGTGCGCGGCGCACGGCTAAACTGCATCGCCATCCATCCGGGCCGCAACATGTTCCAGCGCATTCGCGAAGATATCGACTGCATCCTCGAGCGCGACCCTGCCGCGCGCAGCCGCTTCGAGGTGCTGACCTGCTATCCGGGGCTGCACGCGCTGGTCTGGCACCGGCTGGCGCACGCCTGCTGGGGCCGTGGCATGCACTGGCTCGCGCGTTTCCTGTCGCAGCTCGGCCGCTTCTTCACCGGGATCGAGATCCACCCCGGCGCGACGATCGGCCGGCGCGTCTTCATCGACCACGGCATGGGCGTCGTGATCGGCGAGACGGCCGAGGTGGGCGACGAGTGCACGATCTACCAGGGCGTGACCTTGGGCGGCACGTCGCTGACCCCGGGCACCAAGCGCCATCCGACACTCGGCCGCGGCGTCATCGTGAGCGCCGGCGCCAAGGTGGTGGGTAGCTTCACCGTGGGCGACGGCGCCCGCGTGGGCGCCAACTCAGTGGTACTGCAGCCCGTGCCGGCAGGGGCCACGGCGGTGGGCATCCCGGCGCGCATCGTCGTCAAACAGGGCGACGCGCAGCGCGAAGCGGCCGCCGCGAGCATGGGTTTCTCGGCCTACGGCGTGACGCAGGGCGACGACCCGGTCGCGCAGGCGATGAAAGGTCTGATCGACAACGCCTCCGGCCACGAACACCAGATCGCACTGCTGTGGCAGGCGATCGAGAAGCTCTCGCAGCGCTCGCGCGAGCTCCCAAGCGGCGATTGCGTGCCCTGCGACGCACAGACCACCGAGGTGTTCGACGGCGAGCGCCTGAGCCAGCTCGTGAAATGAGGCGCGTGCCTAGCCGCCGTGGCTTCAGCTTGCTGCGGCGGCCGCCGCCTGATGCGCCAAACCGCCCTGAAACGCGGGCCTGATCGTCGGCCGGTCCACCATCCCGCATCGCTGCACCGCACACCGTGCGCGCCGATATTCGCGCGGCGCGACAGCCGCCCCGCATCCAACCAGAGCCCCCCAGGAGACGACATGCCCATTACCCGTACCCCATCCCGCTTCGCTATTCGACGTCGCGGGCTGCTGGCCGTGTCGCTGTCGGGCCTCAGCGCGGCGCTCGCCTTCATCGCCACCCCGGCGGCCGCCGCCTATCCCGACAAGCCGATCAAGCTGATCGTTCCGTACCCGCCCGGCGGCGCCACCGACGTGATCGGCCGCATCATTGCGCAGCGTCTGGGCGACGCGCTCGGCCAGCAGGTGGTGGTCGACAACCGTGCCGGCGCCGGCGGCAACATCGGCGCCGAGGCGGCCGCCAAGGCGCCGGCCGACGGCTACACGTTGCTGATGGGCGCGCTGACGTCGCACGCGACGATGGCGACGCTCGAGAAGGGCAAGCTGCGCTACAGCATCACCAAGGACTTCATGCCGGTGATGGTGGTCGGCTCGGTGCCGCTGGTCGTCGTGGTCCACCCTGGTCTGCCGGTCAAGACGATGCAGGAGCTGGTCGCCTACGGCAAGGCGAATCCGGACAAGCTCAACTACGCCTCGTCGGGCGCCGGCGCGCCGCAGCGCATGGCGGCCGAGATCCTGCGCAACGAGACCGGCATGAAGATGGTCCACGTCCCCTACAAAGGAAGCGGTCCGGCGATGACCGACCTGGTCGGCGGCCAGGTCAACCTGATGGTCGAGACCGTGCCTGCGGCCTTGCAGTTCATCAAGTCGAACCAGCTGCGCGCCCTCGCGGTGACGACGCCGCAGCGCATCTCGATGCTGCCCAACGTGCCGACCACCGCCGAGACCGGCTTCCCCGCCGTCGAGGTGAGTTCGACCTTCGGCGTGCTGGCGCCGGTCGCGACGCCGAAGGACATCCTCGACCGTCTGAACGGCGCGATCGCGAAGATCGTCGCGATGCCCGAGGTGAAGGAGCAGTTCCTCGCCCAGGGCGTCTACGCCGCCGCGCCCACGACGCCTGAGCAGTCGGCCGAGCGGCTGGCCCAGGAGGTTGCGCGTTGGGCCAAGCTGATCCCCGAGGCCAACATCAAGGCCGACGAATAAGCCACGCGACCGACCCCGATCCTGCCGAGACCCGACATGCCCATGACCCCCGACGACGATACGAACTCGACGAGCCCCGCAGCCCCCGCCGAAGGCATGAAGAAGGGCCTCACCAGCTACGGCGACACCGGCTTCTCGCTGTTCCTGCGCAAGGCCTTCATCAAGGGCGCGGGCTACACCGACACCGCGCTCGACCGCCCGGTGATCGGCATCGCCGACACCGGCAGCGATTACAACCCCTGCCACGGCAATGCGCCGCAGCTGGTCGAGGCCGTCAAGCGCGGCGTCATGCTCGCCGGCGGGTTGCCGATGGCCTTCCCGACGATCTCGGTGCACGAGAGCTTTGCCGCGCCGACCAGCATGTACCTGCGCAACCTCATGTCGATGGACACCGAGGAGATGCTGCTGGCCCAGCCGATGGATGCGGTGGTGCTGATCGGCGGCTGCGACAAGACCGTGCCGGCACAGTTGATGGGCGCGGCCTCGGCCGGCGTCCCGGCGATCCAGCTGGTGACCGGCTCGCACCGCTCCGAGCGGGTCGGCGCCTGCACCGACTGCCGCCGCTACTGGGGCAAGTTCCGCGCCGGTGAAATTGAAGCTGAAGAGATTGCCGCCGTCAACAACCAGCTCGTGGCCAGCGTGGGCACCTGCTCGGTGATGGGCACGGCCAGCACCATGGCCTGCATCGCCGAGGCACTGGGCATGACGGTGCCGGGCGGGGCATCGCCACCGGCCGTCACCGCCGACCGCATCCGCATCGCCGAGCAGACCGGCGCGCAGGCGGTGCAGATGGCGCGCGACGGCCTGACGATCGACCGCATCCTGACGCCGGCCGCGTTCGAGAACGCGATGCGGGTGCTGCTCGCGATCGGCGGCTCGACCAACGGCATCGTCCACCTCGCGGCGATCGCCGGTCGGGTCGGCCTCGGCATCGATCTGCAGGCGCTCGACCGGATGGGCCGCGAGACGCCGGTGCTGCTCGACCTCAAGCCCTCGGGCCGCCACTACATGGAGGACTTCCACAAGGCCGGCGGCATGGCGACCTTGCTGCGCGAGCTGAAGCCGCTGTTGCGTCTCGACGCGCTGACCGTGACCGGCCGAACGCTCGGCGAGGAGATCGAGCGCGCCGGACCGGGCTTCGCCCAGGATGTCGTCCGACCGGTCGCCGATCCGATCTACCCGCAAGGCGGGATCGCGGTGCTGCACGGCAACCTGGCGCCCGGCGGCGCGATCATCAAGCAGTCGGCCGCCGACCCCGGCCTGATGGAGCACGAGGGCCGCGCGGTCGTCTTCGAGGGCATGCAGGACCTGGTGTCTCGCATCGATCGCGATGACCTCGACGTGACGGCCGACGACGTGCTGGTGCTGAAGAACATCGGCCCGAAGGGCGCGCCGGGCATGCCCGAAGCCGGCTACATCCCGATCCCGCGCAAGCTGGCGCGCGCCGGGGTCAAGGACATCGTGCGGATCTCCGACGGCCGCATGAGCGGCACCGCGTTCGGCACCATCGTGCTGCACGTGACGCCCGAGGCAGCAATCGGCGGTCCGCTCGCGCACGTGCGCAACGGCGACCGCATCCGCCTCAGCGTCGCAAGACGAGAGATCGCGCTGCTGGTCGGCGATGCGGAATTGGCGCAACGAGCGCGCGACAACCCGATCGTCGAACCGGTCGCGGCACGTGGCTATCGGAAGCTCTTCCTGCGCTCGGTGCTGCAGGCCGACGAGGGATGCGACTTCGACTTCCTGCAGGCCGCCGAACGCACCGGCACGGTTCCCGAACGCTGAGGCGCGAGCCCGAGCCGAGACGCGCGATCAGGCCGGCTCGAGCACGTGGATCGCGCGGTTCGCCGTGAAGTCCTTGACCTTGGCCGCGTAGGCCTTCATGTGCGGTGCCACCGCGTGGGACTGCAACGCTTCGAGCGAGGCCCACTGCTCGACGACGACGAACGAGTCCGGCCCGAACTGCGCGAATCCGGGCAACGCGTTGCGGACGTCGACCACGGCTTCGTACGCGATGCAGCCCTGCTCGGCTCGCACCGCATCGACGTTGGCGCGATACGCCTCGAGGATCCGGTCGCGCTGCCCGGGCTTCGCGGTGATGATGGCGAGGACATGGATCATCGGCAGACCTCCGTCAAAGTTCTGCCCACTGTATCGGAGCCTGACCACGTCAGCACGACCGCCGCGCGAGCGCACGGAGTGCGATGTGGCGCTGCGCGGCGCTCGCCGTCACTGTGGCTGCGAGCGCCACTCCTTCTTCCAGAGCTTCGCCAGCTCGGCCCCGACGGCGTGCGGCGGATCGCCGATCAGCGCTGTCTTGCCTTTCTCGTAGACCGTGCCGTAGACGACCTGTCGGTCCGGGGCATAGAGGATGACCGCACTGTTGTCGCCGCAGTCGCGGTTCTTGCAGAACGCGTTCATGACGTAGCGCTCGCCGGCGACCTGGATGAACTTGTCCTCGGGGGCCGGCCCGTCGCGCTTGGCGAGCCACGGCGTGCTCGCCCGCGGCCCGAGCGCCTTCAGGTAGGCCGTCTTGAAAGCCGGCTCCTTCAGGTGCTCCCACGCTTCCTTCGCCTTCTGGGCCTGAGCACCGACTCCGCATGCGGCGACGGTGACTCCGAATGCGACCGAACGGGCCCACGGCATCGACTTGACCATCCTGCGCACTCCCTTTGGCTTGAGCCGCGGATGCGGCGAGAGTCGATCGCGAAGACCGACGACTCAGGAAGTATTTCGATGCGGACGATGCCGGTCAAGGGCCGCATTGCCGCTTCGCCGCAGCGCCGACCCGCGGCGCATCGAGCACAAGCCGAGGGCTACTGCGGGTGCGCCAGCGACGCGTCCTCGGCATGCGCCTCGCAGTCAGTTGGCCATGCATCGGCCCGAGCGGCATCGTGATACGCCAGGGTGCCGGGAATCCGGCGCGCGTACGGATAAGGCGCTGCCTCATCGGCGGTCATCCGCGCGGTCGTCTTGATGATTTGGCCGGCCACCGGATCCTTGTAGCGCCAGCGCCAGGTTTCGATCAGCATCGTCATCGTCTTGTCGTGGGGAGTGAAGAACCGGTCCGGGGCACCGTGCTCAGGCGGTGGTCTCGAAGAACCCCATGCCGAGCGGTGCCACATGCGTCCAGACGTCCTTGGACAAGCGCTCGAGAGCCAGCGCGATCTGGGCCCGCGGCGCGAGCACCGGCACGACAGCGAGTCCGGCGAGCGCCTGCAGCTCCTGCAGCTTCGCGGCGCGCGACGGCTTGTCGACCGCGACGATCAGCTTGCCCTCGTGCAGCAGCAGCGGCATCGCGCGGTACATCACGGCGAGTCGATGCGGCAGCTTGGCGATCGCATCGGGGTCGACCGGGTAGCGATTCAGGTCGACCAGCGGATAGCCCATCTTGTGAGCGAGCGCGGTCCGCAGATCGGCCTTGGTGATCATGCCGGCGGCGATCAGCATCTCGCCGAGCGGCACGTTCGCGGGTTGGCCGCCGAGCGCCCGATAAAGCTGGTCGTGAGTCAGCAGCCCGAGTTCCTGAAGCGAGTAGCCGAGCGGCAGGATGGGCTTCTTCTGCTGGCGCTCGAGCGCCTCGAGCAGGTCGTTGGGGCTCGCGATCCAGCGGCTCGTCGCGATCTCCTCGGCCGAAGGGCCGAACTCGCGGCGCGTGTAGGCGGAGCGCGGCACGAAGACGCGCTGCAGCGCCGCTTCCTCGTTGACTGGCGTGAACAGATAGACGCCGTCGCTCGTCTCGACATGGCCGGCGGTGCGCCCGGTCAGCGGCGGTGTGATGTCGTCGGAATGCAGCGTGTAGTCGCGCTCCTGCGCCGCGGCTGGGACACGTTCGACGGGCGCGCCGGTCATGCGCGGCGCGGGTTTCAGCGGCGTCGTCAAGGTCAGCCGGCAGAAGCGTGAGAACGCCAGCTCGACCCTCGGCCCGTCGAGGGTCGTGCGAAACGTCAGCATGCGGGCCTGCGGATCGAAGCCGAGCATGTCGCCTTCGATCACGCTGCCGCTCTTGCGTTCGAGTCGGCACGGCTGCGGAACGTCGTTCGAGGGTGCCGGCACGTGGCGCCAGGCAAAGGGTGGAGCCGGCCAATGCCAGCGCTCCGGTGCATCGACGATGAGGGTCGGGAAAGGGGTCGGGGACTTGGCCACAGGTGCAGGTTTCGTTTGATGCCGCGCCGCCCTCTGGCAGTCCGGCTTCTGTCGACGTCAAGATCGGCCGTCTGGGGTCGAACTTGAGCCCGGAGCGCCCCGAGCGCCCCGGCGCGTGCGGAATGCGCGCTCCACGCCTCCGCGAGGAGCGCGAGTGCAGCACCGACCGCGTCCCCTCGTTTCAGGGGAAGCCGTCGGCACCCCTCGGTTCACGGTCTGTTCAGCTCGAGCGCATTTGCGAACACTGCGGGCACTGCGATCGGATTGCGGCACAAGGTCGGTGGCGCTCCGCGAGTCGACACCGAATCGTGCGAAAAAGGAAAGAATGAAACCCAGGTTCATCGAGCTCCACGGCGAGTTGGCAGACGCCCGTGCCGAGCTCAAGTTCTCGATCCGCACCTGCCGCGCCCTGTTCGCCATGCGTGGCCCGTTCGACACCCATGCGCTGATTGCACAGCTTCGCAAGATCGAGGCGGCGTCAGAGTGCGTCGACCGCGCGGCATTCGCCCTCGAGCGCTACGTCAACACCCACTCGCGCTGAACGTCGAGGCTCGGCTGCGGCTTCATCCGATCGGCCGCCGCTTCACCGACTTGCGATAGCGCGCCGCCCAATCGTCGACCGCGGGGCCGGCCGGATCGACCACCCGCGGCAGAACGCGAGGCCGGTGGTACATCGCGCGGCAATGCTGGCAGGCGACGAACTCGGTCACGTACGGATCGCCGTCGCC
>JBDSAB010000437.1:0-4918 GCA_039922395.1 Caldimonas sp. | reverse complement strand
GCGTCGCCGACGCGATCACGCCGACGACCTCGTGGCCCTGCCGCACCAGCTCGTCGCGGATCGCCTGGATGTGGCGCGCGCCGTCGTCGATCAGCAGCACGCGCAGCTTCTGCAGCGGGGAATCGTGATCGGCCGGGACGGCCATCGATGGGTGCCTCCTCGGCAATCGGTTCGGCGCCGCATCGGGCGGCGCCACCGATCCGTCGTGCAAGAGGCATGCCGCGCCGGTTGATGCCCCGCTCACGCGAGCGCGCACGTTCCTGCGCGGCGCGGCCGCTTCAGGTGTGCGGTGCGACGCGAGACAGACCGGTTTCGCGGCGCGCTTGGCGCCGGCCGACCCGCCCCGGCGCGTCGCCGCGTGCGAGGCGGGTCTGCGCGTCAGGCCGAGAACAGCCGGCCGCGCGCCGCCTGCGTGATCGCCTCGACGCCGGGATGGGTGATGCGGCGCTCGACCGAGATCGCGTAGAACTCCTCGACCAGGTCGTCGGTGCGGCCGAGCACCTGGACCCCGTACTGCGCGCAGGTTTCGCGCTCGAGCACGGCCGGCGACATGAAGATGCCGCGGCCTTCGCGCCCGAATGCGGTCATCAGCGCACTGTCGTCGAACTCGGCGATCAGGTGCGGCCGGATCCGGTGCGTCGCGCTCCACAGGTCGAAGCGGCGCCGGATCGCCGAGTTAGAGCCCTGGATCAGCATCGGCGCACCCTGCAGGTTGTCGGGAAACTTCCCGTGCAGCGATTTCTTCAGCTCGGGCGCGCAGAAGAATGTCATCGTCGTCGAGCCGAGCTCGTGGTTGAACGCCTTGACGCTGAGCTGCCGGCTCATCGGCTCGTCGGCCAGCACGAGATCGACCTTGTGGACCGCGAGCTGGCCGAGCAGGTCGTCGAAGCGGCCCTCGTGGCAGATCAGCCGGATCGGGCCGGGCGCATCGAGCGCCGGTTCGAGCAGCCGGTAGGCGATCGCCTTCGGCACCGAGTCGGCGACGCCGACCCGGAAGTCGAGCGCGCGCGGACCCGCGCGCGCCTTGCCCATCGCCGCCTCGAGCTCCTCGCCGAGCGCGAAGATCTGATCGGCGTATTCGAGCGCGGCGCGGCCTTCATCGGTCAGCTCGAGGCGCCGGCCGCTCTTGCGGAACAGGCTGCAGCCGAGCCGCGCCTCGAGCAGCTTGAGCTGGCCCGAGATCGTCTGCGGCGTCGTGTGGAGCTGCTCGGCCGCGCGCATCACGCCGCCCGCGTTGGCAGTCGCCCAGAAGTAGTAGAGGTGCTTGAAGTTCATGCGTGCGGCGCGGGAAGAGAGACCCTAATCTTCGCAAATACCGAAGTCACTGCTCTGCAAATACGAATTTACGCGAAGTTTAGGAAGGACTACATTGCGCTCACCTAACCCAGGAGGCCTCCATGGCTGAACCGCTTACCTATGCTGCCGATCGCTCCGTTCCCGTCGGGCTCGGCGACTCGTCCGCGCAACGCGTCCTCCGCAACACCTACTGGCTGCTCGCGCTGTCGATGGTGCCGACGGTGCTCGGCGCCTGGATCGGCGTCTCGACCGGCATCGCCCGGGCGATGTCGCCCGGCATCGGGCTGATCGTGTTCCTGGTCGGCGCCTTCGGCTTCATGTACGCGATCGAGAAGACCAAGGACTCGGCCGCGGGCGTGCCGATCCTGCTCGGCTTCACGTTCTTCATGGGCCTGATGCTCTCGCGCCTGATCGGCGTGGTGCTGGGCCTCGCGAACGGCGCCAACCTGATCATGATGGCGTTCGCCGGCACCGGTGCCGTGTTCTTCGGCATGGCGACCTTGTCGACGGTGATCAAGCGCGATCTCACCTCGATGGGCAAGTGGCTGTTCATCGGCGCGATCATGCTGCTCGTCGCCGGCATCGCAAACTTCTTCATCCAGTCGAGCGCGCTGATGATCACGCTGTCGGTGATCGCAGTCGGCATCTTCTCGGCGTTCATCCTGTACGACCTGAAGCGGGTGCGTGACGGTCACGAGACCAACTACATCACCGCGACGCTCGGCGTCTACCTGAGCATCTACAACGTGTTCCAGTCGCTGCTCGCGCTGTTCGGCATCGCCGGCGGCCGCGACGAGTAGGCGACCCACCGGGCCGGCCGCTCGGCCGGCTTCTCCGCCACGTCACGGCCCCTGCGCAAGGGACGTGGCGTCGGCGCGTTCACACCGCAACCCAGAAGAACCGCATGGAAGCCCTGCTGGACCCCAACATCTGGGTCGCCTTCTTGATGCTGACCGCGCTCGAGATCGTGCTCGGCGTCGACAACATCATCTTCATCTCGATCCTGGTCGGCCGGCTGCCTGAAGCGCAGCGCGACAAGGCACGCCGGCTCGGCCTCGGCTTCGCGATGGTGTCGCGCCTCGCCTTGCTGTTCTCGTTGACCTGGGTCATGGGCCTGACCGAAGACCTCTTCTCCGCGTTCGGCATGGGCATCAGCGGCCGTGACCTGGTGCTCCTGGGCGGCGGCCTGTTCCTGCTCTACAAGGCAACGCACGAGATCTTCAACGCGGTCGAGGCGCACGGCCCCGACGAGCGGCCCGGCGTGCCGTCGCCGAAGGCGAATGCCGCGTACTGGGGCACGATCGCGCAGATCGGCGTCATCGACATCGTGTTCTCGCTCGACTCGGTGATCACCGCCGTCGGCATGGTCGACCAGATCGGCGTGATGATCGCGGCGGTCGTTGCCTCGGTCGGCGTCATGCTGTTCGCGGCCAAGCCGATCGGCGATTTCGTCGATCGCCACCCGTCGGTCAAGGTGCTCGCGCTCGCCTTCCTAGTGATGGTCGGCATGGCGCTGACCGCCGAGGCGTTCGACGTCCATGTGCCGAAGGGCTACATCTACGCGGCGATGGCGTTCGCGCTGACGGTCGAGATGCTGAACCTGCGGGCGCGCGCGAAGCGGATCGCGAAAGCCGCCTGAGCGCGCCGCGGCGCCGGTTCGGCGCCGCGCGACCTGCATGCGGCGAGACCTTGCTCGCCGCGTCGCCCTTCGAGATTCAAGCGGTCAACGGTGCCGCGCATTGGCTGCAGAAGCGGGCACCCGGCGCCGCTTCGGTGCCACACGCGCTGCAGAACCGGCGCATCGGAGCCGCAGCTGCGGTCAATGAGCTGTCGGCCGGCGCCGGCGACGAGGCAAGCGCCGCGGCGGTGCGCAGATGGTGCTGCACCTGCGCCGCCGAAGGCGCGTCGGTCGCCGGCTGCATTGCGCGCTCGCCGGCATTGAGCGCGGCGATCCGGGCCTGATCTTCGCCGCTGAACGGCGCGACCAGCACGCTTTGGCTGCGTGCGAACTGCATCAGGTCGGCGGCCAGCGCCTTCGCTTCCTGTTCGGTCGAGAACATCGCCGTGACCTGGCGCGCGTCGTCCTTGCCGAACACCACCGATTCGATCCGGGCGCGCCAGACCCGCAAGGTCATCGACTCGGTGCGGACGACGTCGTTCTCGGTGTTCATGCGGCTCGA
Organism: Caldimonas sp.; assembly: GCA_039922395.1. GTDB lineage: Bacteria > Pseudomonadota > Gammaproteobacteria > Burkholderiales > Burkholderiaceae_C > Schlegelella_A. The sequence goes on along the minus strand of JBDSAB010000437.1, from coordinate 1,442 downwards.
GAAGTTGTTGCCGGTGCCGATGCGCGAGCTCTGGTAGCTGCCGACCATCTCGACCCACGTCAGCACCGATTCGAAGTTGAAGCGGCCCCAGAGCCGCGCGGCGGCCTGGAAGCAGAACGCGGCGACGAACGCGAGGATCGCGCCGGTGCCGACCAGCGCATAGCGGTTGCCCTGCCAGCCGGCGCCGACGTCGAAATGGCGCACGAAGTAGAGCGTCATGCCGGCGGCGACGAGGACCAGCGCGGCGGCGTACAGGTCGAGCAGCAGCAGTGCGCGGTGGCGGCGCTCCTGCAGCGCGGCGGCAAAGGTTGGCGCCTTCGTGCCGCTGACCGGCAGCGGCTGGCTTTCCTCGAACAGCTCGCCGGCGAAGGTGCCGCTCGGCGCTGCGGGGGTCGCCGGATCGATGCGTGCATAGCGGCGGTTCGGGATGCGCTCGGTCCACGCGGCCTGCATGGTCCGATCGAGCTCGTCCATCAGCGTGGTCGGCGGCGCGTTCATCGAGAGTCGGTTCTGCTCGACGCTCGCGCGCGTCTGCGGCGCGCTGTCGACCTGCGCCAGCACCGCCGCCATCGCCAGGCCGCAGGCGACCAGGGCAGTGCCGAGCATCACGAAGGTCTGCACGTTCAGCGAGAACCCGCCGAGCGAGGGCAGGCGCGGCCCGGCGAGGCCGAGTGCGACCGGCGCCAGGATCGCGGCTGCGATCAGGCCGACCAGCGATGCGGTCGTCAGGCGGGCCCGGTGCTGCGTGAGCACCGGTCGCAGCAGGAAGAAGACGCCGAACGCGAAGTACAGGATGCCGATCCACGGCCGCGTCGCCTCGTTGCCGAACACGGCCCACGAGAACAGGAAGCTGATCAGGGTCGCAGCGATCGCCGCCAGGTTGAACATGTAGCGCCGCGCCAGCGCCTGCACTTCGCGCGGCGCCGTGATGAGGGTCGGCGCCCAGTGGTACAGCACGCCTTCGATCGGCCCCTGCGGCTCCGGGTAGGTGAGCCCGCCCTGACGGAGGATCTCCTTGATCTCGTCGGCCGCCGGTGAGCCGCCCGTCGCGCCGACCGGAATTTCCGGCGCGAGCGACGCGGGCCGGCCGCGGCCGAAGAAGAAGCGCAGGCGGCCGGCGGCCGAGGCGATGCAGGCGAGGCCGGCGACCAGCAGCAGGATGCCGGCGACGAGGGGCGCACCGGCCAGGCGCAGCGCGCTCTCCTGTATCGCCGCCTTCGCCCACACCAGGCTCGTGACCCCGCCGATCAGCAGCACGGCGCCGCAGACCCACAGCAGCCGGTTCTGCAACTGGTACGGATTGGGCAGTTCGAGCCGCTTCGACTCGGACCCGTATTCATAGGACATCGGTGCTCCAGCAAGACGGCTCTCATGCAGTGTAGGGGCCGGGTCGTGGACGGGATGAGGGCGCTGCATCGCGCAGTGTTTTCCCGCTTGCGACG
>JBDSAB010000436.1:0-5736 GCA_039922395.1 Caldimonas sp. | reverse complement strand
CCCTCGAGTGCGCCGGTCGCGGTTTCGGCATCGCCGGTCGCCGCGGCGCGCCGACAGGCCGCGATCAGGTTGTCGAGCTCGACGCAGGCGTCGAGGACCGCGCGCTTCTCGCCGAGCTGCGCGAAGTGCTCGCTGTGGCGTTGCTCGGCTGTCCGCACCGCGTCGGGTCCGCTGCCCGGGTAGCGGTCTGCGATGCGCAGGTGCTCGGCCGCGTACTCCTTGACGCTCCAGAGCAGGTCGAAGCGCTGGTCCGAGATCTGGCGAACGAACGACTTGTCGACCAGCGACTGCAGCAGCTCGAGCGGAGCTGGTGCGACCTCCTGGTCGCTGACATCGAGGACCGCTTCGGCCGATTCGAGCGTGAGCCCACCCTCGAAGACCGAAAGCTGCGCGAGCGCCGCCTTTTCGGGCGTCGTCAGCAGGTCCCATGACCAGTCGAACGCGCCACGCAACGTCGCCTGCCGGCTCAGCCGGCCGCCGCGCGAGGTCAGCAGCTCGAAGCGTTCGCGCATGCGCGCCAGCAGCGTGCGCGGCGGCATGATGCGCACGCGCGCCGCGGCCAGCTCGATCGCGAGCGGCAGGCCGTCGAGCAGGCGGACCAGCGGATCGATCGCGCGCTCGTCGTCGGCGCTCGGCTTGAAGTCGCTGCGTGCGGCCGCGGCGCGCTGGCGAAACAGGGTCGCGGCGTCGAGCGGCTCGAGCGGCGCGACCGCCATCGCCTCTTCGCCGGGCAGGCCGAGCACTTCGCGCGTGGTCAGGATGAAGCGCGCCTGCGCGGCCCGATCGAGCCAGACGCCGACCGTCGCTGGCGCCAGCGCCGCGACCTGCTCGAAGTTGTCGAGGATCAGCAGGCAGGGGCCGCGCCGGTCGATCGCGGCGCCGAGCTGGGCGACCGGGTCGTCGCGGCCGAGCGGCACGTCGAGGCCGTGCGCGACCGCGTTGACGATGCCGTCGAGACTGCGCGCCTGCGCCAGGTCGCAGAACCAGACGCCGCCGGGATAGTCGCCGAGCCAGCTCCAGCCGTAGCGCTGCGCCAGCCGCGTCTTGCCGGTTCCGCCGATGCCGAGCAGCGAGATCATCCGCGCGCCGGCGTCGAAGCGCCGCGCCAGGTCGCGCAACGCCGCCTCGCGGCCGATGAACGGATCGCGCTCGGCCGGCAGGCTGTGGCGCACCTCGGCGAGCGGCAGCCACAGGTCCTGGCGGCGGACGACGCGATAGGCCTTGTCGGTGTCGGGCGGCGGCGCGTGGAAGTGGTCGTCGGCGCTCGCCTCGAACAGCTCGATCGGCTCTTCGAGGCCTTTCAGACGCCAGTGGCCATGACCCTGCAGCCGCCACGGCGACGTGCCGAGCGCCGCCTTCGCGTCGGCCGTCAGCAGAGTCTGGCCGCCCTGCGCGAGCGCCATCACGCGGGCGGTGGTCGGCTTCGCGAGGCCGTCGACCTCGAGCGGCTTGGCGCCGTGCGCGATGTCGTCCGACGAGTTCGCACGGGTCGTCACCGGACCGACGTGCAGGCCGGCGCGCGCCAGCAGCGGCACGCTCAGGCCGGCGAGCGCGCGCTGGTAGCCGAGCGCGTACTCGAGCGCATCGGCCGCGGTCGCGAACAGCAGCAGGAAGCCGTCGCTCTTGTCGATCTCGCGGCCGTTGCAGCTGCGCAGCAGGTCGCGGGCGACGCGATCGTGCGCGCTCCACAGCGCCGTGGTGGCGGCGTCGCCGAGCCGCTCGGACAGCGCGGTGCTGCCCACGACATCCGTTTGCAGCAGCGCGAGGACTTCGCTCATGAGAAGGGTGGGACTGGGCGCGACCGATCGCGCGAAAGCCCGGATCACTGTAGCGGAACCGGCCAGGCCCTAGCGAGGCCGTCGCAGCACGATCGGTCGGTCGGCCTGGTCGCCGTTCGACCACAGCTTGCCGTCGAGGCTGCGGCCGTCGGGCGCCGCGATGACATGCAGGTTGCCGCTGTCGATCTGGGTGTCGCCGGCGCCGTTGTAGAGCACCCACGCGATGTCGACGGTCAGTGGCGTGCCGAGCTCGTGCAGCACGGTGCCCTTGCCGCGATAGCGGATGTCGCGCAGCTCGGTGCCGGTCAGTTTCAGCCAGAACGCGCGGTACGGGGCCCAGCCCTCGCGGTTGTCGATCGGCATCGGCTCGCTGGTCAGCGCGACCTGGCTGTCCTGCTGGAGCAGCGTCAGCGCGAATGGCGCGTCGGCGCCGACGGTGGCGACCCAGGTGCCCGGCTGTCCGGTCGCGACCAGAGCGACCGGCGGATTCGCCGCGACGGGCACCACGGCCGGATGCAGCGCGCGCCAGCCGAGGACGGCCGCGACCGCGAGCACCGCGACGGCGAGCGCCAGCAGTGCCAGCCGAACGAACTTGCCCTGCTGCGGGACGACCGGATCGGCCCCGGTGCGGATGCCGAGCGCCTTCAGGTCGTCGACCAGGCGTTCGAGGTCGCTCTTCCAGTCGTACGCCCGCAGCCGGCGCCAGGTGTACTCGCCGAGCCGATCGAACGGCTTCGGCAATTCGGCGGCGGGCGGCGGCGCATCGACGCCGTCGCAGAGCAGCGGAATGAGGTGCGCACCGGCCTCGAGCGCGGCGCTGAACTCGCGCCGCACCGGATCGTTCGGATCGGCGATGCGCAGCGCGCCGGAAGCGTCCTTGGCCGTGAGCAGCTGCGGCGTGATCAGCAGCAGCAGCACCGGTTTCGCACCGAGCGTGCGCTGCACCTCGTCGCGCCAGGCCGAGCCGCCGCGCAGGTCGTCCTTGTCGAGGAACACCTGCTCGTCGCCGAAGCGCGCGCCGAGATCGCGTGCCAGCGCGGTCGCCTTGTCCTTGCCGTCGGCGGTGCGGTAGCTGATGAAGATGCGGGCTGTCATCGCGTTAGCAGGCTCTAGTCCGGGATCGGTTGCAGGTCGACGATCTTGCGCACGACGAGCCAGCCGAGCAAGAGAATCCCTGCGCCCGATGCGAGCAGCGCCGCCGCGAAGCCGAACGCGTGGACGAGCGCACCGAACAGCAGCGGTCCGATGCCCTGGCCCGCGAACAGGCCGCAGGCGAAGAGTGCGACGGCCGAGCCGCGCGCCGCCGGGGCGATCTCGGTCGCTTCGGTCTGCAGCGAGTTGTGCAGCATGTAGTAGCTGATGCCGGCGATCATCATCGCGAGCGCATCGAGCCACCAGAGCGGAAAGACCACGAGCGCGGCATAGCTCGCGGCCGCGGCCGCCGCGCCGACGATGCACATGCGCCGCACGCCGAGCAGCGCGATCACGCGGCGCACCGAGAGGGCATACGCAAGTCCGCCGATGCCGAACGCGCCGAGCACGAAGCCGGCGCGGCTCGGCGCGCTCGCGATGCTGCTGCCGGTGTGCTCGATCAGCAGCTGGCCGATGTAGGGAAACGCGCCGAAGATCAGCGCGCCTTCCGCGACGACCGCGGCATACAGCCAGATCGCCTTCGGGTTCTCGAACACGCGGCCGTAGAGTGCCGCGAACGACGGATGCGCGGCACCGGCGCCGGGGCTCACGCGGGTCGGCGGCGGGATCGCGGTCCACGCGAGGCCGGCGGCCAGCACGGCTGCCAGCGCGGCGATGCTGAGTCCGCTGCGCCAGCCGTACGCATCGTTGGCCAGACCGGCCACGGTCGAGCCGAGCATCTGGCCGGTGATGATCGCGACCAGCATGCGGCCGATCATGACCTGCCGTTCGCTCATCTCGTAGGCGTCGCCGAGCCCCGCGAGAACGAGCGGGATCAGGCCGCCGGCGAAGATGCCGGCGGCGACGCGGGTCGCCATCAGCAGTTCGAAGGTCGGCGCGAGCACGCTGACCAGCAGCGAGCCGGCCAGCCCGGCGATGCAGACCTGGACGCAGCGCGCCTTGCCGAAGCGGTCGCCGAGCGGGCCGAGAAAGGGCTGCGCCAATGCATAGGGCAGCGCATAGGCCGTGCTGAGCAATGCCGCCGCGGCCGGCGTCACCGCGAAGTGCTGCGCGATCGGGATGACGAGCGGATCGATGATGCGCAACGCGAAGCCGCTCGCGAACGCGCACACCGCAAAGACGAGAAAGACCGGCAACATCGGCTCGTTCGGGGCCCCGGGGCCGGGCCACGAGCCGGCAGATCTTCGGCACTGTAGCGGTTGCGTCGGCGGCTCGACTGCGCAGCGCCGACGGTACACTTCGGGCCTTTCCGCGTCGCCCCGTGTCGATGTCCGTCGTCTCCAGCCAAAGCAAGTCCCTGGCCTCTTCCTTCGAACTCCGGAATGCGACGTTGGCGCTGGTCGCGCTGGTCCTCAGGACCAGCGACCTGACGGCGCTGGCGGCGGCGCTCGAGGAACGCTTCGGACAGACGCCGCTCTTCGATCACGACCCGGTCGTGATCGACCTGTCGCAGCTCGAGCCGGATGCCGAGCCGCTCGATTTCGGCGCGCTGGTCGCCTTGCTGCGCGCGCACCGCATGGTGCCGGCTGGTGTCGAAGGCGGCAGCGTTGCGCAGAACGAAGCGGCGCTCGAAGCCGGCCTCGGCGAGACCCCGACCCTCGCAATCGGCGCGGCGCGTGCCGAATCGACGGTCCGCGAGCTTGTCCACGAAGCGGCGAAGCCATCGAAGGGCACGAAGACCGCGAAGCCCGCGGATCCGGCAGCGGCGCCCGCCCAGCCGGTGCCGACGCTCGTGATCGACCGGCCGCTGCGCTCCGGCCAGCAGGTCTATGCGCGCGGCGGCGACCTGGTGGTGATGGCGGCCGTCAACTTCGGCGCCGAGGTGATCGCCGACGGCCACATCCATGTCTACGCGCCGCTGCGCGGGCGGGCGATCGCCGGCGCCCGCGGCAATACGGCGGCGCGGATCTTCAGCACTTGCATGGAGCCACAGCTGGTCGCGATCGCAGGCACCTACCGCACGACCGACACCGCGCTGCCGGCCGACGTGCTCGGCAAGCCCGCGCAGGTGCGCCTCGACGGCGAGACGCTGGTCGTCGAGCCGTTGCCGGGCTGACCGCTCCGAACGAATACGAACCCACGGCAGTGCGTCGGCTTTGCTCCGGACTGCCTCACTCTTCTCATTGAAAAGGACCTGCAACCGATGACCGAAATCGTCGTGGTGACCTCCGGCAAGGGCGGGGTCGGGAAGACGACCACGAGCGCGAGCTTCTCGTCCGGTCTCGCGCTGGCCGGCCACAAGACTGCCGTGATCGACTTCGACGTCGGCCTGCGCAACCTCGACCTGATCATGGGTGTCGAGCGGCGCGTGGTCTACGACCTGGTCAACGTGGTCAAAGGTGAAGCCTCGCTACGCCAGGCTCTGATCCGCGATAAGCGGCTCGAGAACCTGTACGTGCTGCCCGCCTCGCAGACGCGTGACAAAGACGCCCTCGACTTCAACGGTGTGGGACGTGTTATCGACGAGCTCAAGGAGCTCGGCTTCGACTACATCTTCTGCGACTCGCCCGCGGGCATCGAAAAGGGCGCACAGATGGCGATGTACTTCGCCGACGAGGCGATCGTGGTGACCAATCCCGAGGTCTCGAGCGTGCGCGACAGCGATCGCGTGCTCGGTCTGCTCGACGCCAAGACGCGCAAGGCCGAGCTGGGCGTGCCGATGAAGTCGCATCTTCTGGTCACGCGCTACTCGGCCGACCGCGCCCAACGCGGCGAGATGCTCAAGATCGAAGACATCATCGAGCTGCTCGGCATCGGCTTCCTCGGCGTGATCCCCGAGTCGAAGTCTGTGCTCAACAACTCCAAC
>JBDSAB010000435.1:0-3361 GCA_039922395.1 Caldimonas sp. | reverse complement strand
GCGGCCGGGAGGTTCCATCCGAACAGTGTCGGATCGTCGACCACTCCGCCGAAAGTGCGCGTCAATTCTTTTGCGTACTTGAACAGCACCGGGATGATCTTGGCTTCGCCGACCGCCTCGAGCCGGTAGCGCGGACCCGAGATGCTCAAGGCACCGACCAGCTTGTTGCCGGGCCCGAGCACGGGTGCCGCCATCGCCGCCGTTTCCGAATCGCGCTCGCCGAACGAGGCGGCGTACATCTGGCGGCGGATCTCGTCGAGCTTTTCGCCGCGCGCACCGGAGAAGGCGCGCAGCACGTGCCCCGCGGCGCCGACGGTGAGCGGCAGGCGGTCGCCGATGTGGACCGAGTCGCGCACCGCGCGAGTGGCTTCGACGCGGTGCAGGCAGACCCGCTCGTCGTCTTCGCAGATGTAGAACGATGCGCCTTCATGCACCTCGGCCGCGAGTCGTTCGAGGACCGGAGGGACGATGTCGGACGTCTTGAAGTGGCGCTGGTAGATGGCCCCGAGCGACAGCACCTTCGACCCGAGGCGGTAGGTTCCGTCGGCGGTCCGCAACACGTAGCCGAATCGCTCGAGCGACTTGAGCAGGCGCAGCACGGTGCTCTTGTAGAGGCCGGTGCGCTTGGCGATCTCCGCCAAGGTCACCTTGTCTTCGGTCAGCGCGTCGAGGATGGACAGGGCCCGATCCACCGCCGCGACGCCACTCTCGTCACTCATGCAGGCTGCTCCGAAACGGCCTCTGCGCCGAAGGATGGAGCGTAACTGATCGGCCACTCGAACGAGCGAAAACTAGGACCTTCACCTAGCTTCCAGGCCCGGTCCCAAATTAGAATCCTGTTATGCTGAACGGAACGTCGATGCTGAATCTGCGCCGACGTTTGCATCCGCCAGCGCCTGCCGTAGGCTCGTCCTCATGACCCGCACCGACACGCTTCCCACCTACGCGCACTTCATCGACGGACGGCCGCATCCGCCGAGCTCCGGCCTGTTCCTGCCGACCGAGAACCCGTACACCGGTGCGGTGTGGGCGCAGATCGCGAGGGGCAACGAAGATGACGCGAACGCGGCCGTCGATGCCGCGCAGCGCGCCTTCACCGAAGGTCCCTGGCCAGCCCTGACCGCGTCCGAGCGCGGTCGCCTGCTGTGGCGGCTCGCCGACCTGATCACGGCGCACGCGCCCCGCCTGGCCGAGATCGAGCAGCGCGACAACGGCAAGCTCGCGACCGAAGTCGTCTCGCAGGTCCGCTATATGGCCGACTACTTCCGCTACTACGCGGGCCTGGCCGACAAGGTCCAGAGCGCGGTGATCCCGACCGACAAGAAAGGAGTGTTCGCGTACACGCGCTACGAGCCGAAGGGGGTCGTGGCCATCATCACGCCGTGGAACTCGCCGCTCACGCTGACGAGCTGGAAGCTCGCGCCGGCCCTGGCCGCCGGCTGCACCGCGGTGATCAAGCCTTCGGAATTCACCTCGGCCTCGATGATCGAGCTGGCGGCGCTGTTCGAGGAAGCCGGCTTTCCGAACGGCGTCGTCAACGTCGTGACCGGCCTCGGCCCCGAGGTCGGGCAGGCGCTGGTCAGCCACCCTTCGGTCGCTCATATCGGCTTCACCGGTGGTTCCGAGGCCGGCCGCAAGATCTACGAGTTGGCCGCGCGGCACTTCAAGACCGTCACGCTCGAGCTCGGCGGCAAGTCGCCCAACATCGTGTTCGACGATGCCGATCTGACCCAGGCGGTGAAGGGCGTCGTCTCCGGCATCTTCGCGGCCTCGGGGCAGAGCTGCCAGGCCGGCTCGCGGCTGCTGGTGCAGCGCTCGATCCACGACCGGTTCATCGGCATGCTGGTCGACTTCATGCGCGACGTGAAGCTCGGCGACCCGGCGCAGAGCGACACCCAGATCGGCCCGATCGCCACCCGGCCGCAGTTCGAGAAGGTGCTTTCGTACATCGAGATCGCGAAGAACGAAGGCGCGACCTGCGTCCTCGGCGGGCGCAGCCGGCCCGACCTCGGCGCCGGCCTATTCGTCGAGCCGACGATCTTCACCAACGTGCGCAACGACATGCGGATCGCGCAGGAAGAGGTGTTCGGTCCGGTGCTCGCGGCAATCCCGTTCGATGACGAGCAGGATGCGATCCGGATCGGCAACGACGTGCCCTACGGCCTCGCCGCCGCGGTGTGGACCCAGGATCTGCGGCGCGCGATGCTGATGACCGAGAAGCTGCAGGCGGGGACGGTGTGGGTCAACAACTACCGGGCGACCAGCTTCACGTCGCCGTTCGGTGGCTACAAGGAGTCCGGCATCGGACGCGAGTCGGGTAGCGAGACCATCAAGGAATACCTGCACACGAAGTGCGTCTGGATCTCGTCCGACCTCGAGGTTCCGAATCCGTTCGTCCGGCGTTGACGATCGGCATCTGAGAAGGCCCCCATGAGCAGCACGCTGGCCGGTATCCGCGTCCTCGACCTGACGAACGTCCTTGCAGGGCCGTTCTGCGCGTATCAGCTGGCGCTGCTCGGCGCCGACGTCGTCAAGATCGAGGTGCCCGAAGGCGGCGACCTGGCCCGTCAGCTCGGGGCCGATGCCGACCTCAACGCCGATCACATGGGCGCGTCGTTCCTGGCCCAGAACGCCGGCAAGAAGTCGATCACCGTCAATCTGAAGATCGCCGAAGGCAAGGACGTCCTACGGCGCCTCGTCGGCAGCGCCGACGTGCTGGTCGAGAATTTCCGGCCCGGCGTGATGCGCCGCCTCGGCCTCTCGTACGCCGAACTGTCGGCCGTCAATCCTCGTCTGGTCTATTGCGCGATATCCGGGTTCGGTCAGGAAGGACCGATGAACGCCGCGCCGGCCTACGACCAGATCATCCAGGGCCTGTCCGGAATGATGAGCATCACCGGAACGCGCGAGAGCGCGCCGTTGCGGGCCGGCTACCCGGTGGCCGACACGCTCGCCGGCATGACGGCGGCGTTCGCGATCAGCAGCGCGCTGGTGCAGCGCCATGCCACGGGCGAGGGCACCTTCATCGATGTGTCGATGCTCGACTCTGCGCTCACCGCGATGGGCTGGGCCGTCTCCAACTTCCTGATTGCCGGCGTCGAGCCGAAGGCCCACGGCAACGACAACTTCACTGCGGCGCCGTCCGGCGCCTTCAAGGCGAAGGACGGACTGATCAACATTGCCGCCAACAAGCAGGAACAGTTCGAGGCGCTGGCGCGCGTCCTCGGACGCGACGACCTGGTGACCGACCCGCGCTTCGAAAAGCGCGAGAGCCGCAAGCGCCACCGCGACGCGCTGAAGGTCGAGCTCGAGGCGACGCTCGGCACCCGCAGCTGCGCGGACTGGGAGACCTTGCTGAACG
>JBDSAB010000434.1:0-9368 GCA_039922395.1 Caldimonas sp. | reverse complement strand
TCTGCGCCAGCTTCTCGCCTTCGCGCCAGTCGCCGATGTAGCGGCCGCTGGGCGGCGGCTTGACGGTCGCGAGCTCTGCCGTCTCGATGCGCTTCAGGTCGGCCGGCGATGGCGCCGCCGGGCCCGAGCAGATGCGCTGCGCCTCGTCCTGCTGGAGGCGGTCGATGCCGGCCTGGCCTTGCGGGCGGAACGAGCCCTTGATCATCTCGAGCGCGACCTTGTCGTAGTCGGCCTGGGGCGTCATCGCGCAGCCGGCCGCGACAGCGGCGATCACGAGCACGGCGGCGCCGCCGGCGATCCATCGGAAAGTGGAGGTCATGCGGACTCCTAGCGCTTCAACGCGGGGGCGATCGACTCGGCGCCCTGCGCCGTGACGCCCATGTAGACGCCGAGCGCGATCGTCGCATCGGACGCGTAGCCGGGATACGGGAAGCGCTGCTGCCGGTAGCAGTCGTTGAGGCGGCGCTGCATACCCCACAGCTCGCCGCTCGACACGCGGTAGGCCGGCCACGCGCCGAAGCCGGCTCCTGCCCCCTTCGCCAGGGTCAGGTCGGGCAGGTCCTGCAGGCGGATGCGCTTGCCTTCCTGGCTGTGGCAGGTCGCGCACGCAAAGTCGTACGGACCGGCGCGGTAGAAGAAGATCCGCTTGCCTGCTTCGTACATCGTGCGCTCGGCCGGATGCGCCTGCGGCAGCGCGAACTTCATGCCGCGCGACTCGGCCGAAATCCACGCGACCAGCGTCTCGATCTGCGCCTGCTCGCCGCGCCCGAACGGCGTCTTCGCGATCTCGGCGGCATCGAAGCCCTGCAGGGTCTGCATGCAGGTCAGCAGGCGCGACTCGAGGTCCTGCACGCGCTGGGTGTCGGCGAAGAAGCGCGGCAGGCCGACGAACGCGCCCTTCACGACGCCCGGCCCGCGGCCGAGGTCGCACTGCTGCAGCGACGCGTTCTTCGGGCCGCGCGGCTGCTTCCAGAGCGCCTCGCCCTTCGCCTCCCACAGCTCGGCCGGATTGCCGTCGGCGAGCATCGCGCGGTATTTCGCAATCTCGTCGGCCGACGACTGGGCCGCGGCGGGCGCGCCGATCAGCGCGCCGAAGGCCAGCAGCGCAAGGTGCCTCTTCATTCGTGTCTCCATCTCGCGGCCGGGCCGCGGGTCGAACGGTGGATCGCTGCGGCCGGCATGCCGGCCGGTCCTCAGACGATGACGGTCTCGTCCGTGCGCGTGTCGCCGCTGTTGTCGGTCCAGGTCACCGAAACCTTGTCGCCGGCCTTCGCACCCTTGAAGCGGAATTGTAGAAAGGGGTTCTGCGAGATCGCCTGGCCCCACTTCGCGGCCAGCACGGTACGCCCGCCGCTGCTCGCCTTGACGTCGTTGATGAAGAGCGCCGGGATCGGCTTGCCGGCGGCGTCCTTGCGCAGGCCGGTCTCCATCGGATGGGCCATCAGGACGCGGACGTCGGTGACGTCGTCCTTCTGCTGGGCGCGGATGCGCATCGGGTCGGCCATGTCGGGTCTCCTTGATTCGAGTGCTTTTCAGTGAACTTCAGCCGCCGCAGCCGCCGAGCGTCACCTTGGTTTCCTTCGAGGCCGCGTAGAGCTTGCCGTCGGCCTTCACGACCGCAACGACGTTCGTGCTCTGGCCCATCTTGACACGCGTCGACACGTACGGCTCGGTGCCGTCCGGGATCGTGAACACCGCCGTCAGCGGGAACGGGTTCTTCTCGACCAGCAGCACGATCTGCTGCGTCTTCGGCAACTTGCTGGTCACCGCGACCGGCACGACCGCACCGTTCTCGGCGATGTCCGGCGAGACGATGACGACGTCCTTGCTGTCGACGGCCGTGCCGCCGAGCGCCTTCAGCGCCTCGTCGAGCGTCTTTGCGTCGAAGCCGGCGGCCTCGGCGGCGCGCGCCTGCTGCGCGCTCAGCAGGCCGCACGCCGCCAGCATCGCGAGCAGGCTGCCCTGTGCCAGCACGGTGCGTCTCGATCGGGAGTCCATGGCGTTCCTTTCAGCGTGGATGAATCGGATCGGCAACCGGCCTTCGGCCGCGCCTCGTCGGTGATCGCGGAGGGCAAGCGGCTTCGTCATTTCGCGCCCCCGGCCAGCCAAGCGGCGATCGCGCGCGCGTCGGCGTCGTTCAGTTGGGCCTGCGGGGGCATCGGGATCGAACCCCAGACGCCCTGGCCGCCGCGGCGGATGCGGTCGGCGAGGTAGTCGGCCGCGTCGGCGCGGTTGGCGTAGCGGGCAGCGACGTCCCTGAATGCCGGCCCGACCAGTCGGCTGCCGACCGCATGACATGCGGTGCAGGCGTTCGCCGTCAGCACGTCGGTGGCTGCCGAGGTGGTGGTGGGAGCGGTGGCGGGCGACGGCGCCGCGGCCAGGCCTGGGCGGAGCATGCCGACCGGCTCGCGGCGCGGTGGCGCCGACGTGTCGGTGCCGCGCGCCGGCCCGAACGGCCGCACCTGCTCGGCGATGTTGCCGTTCGCGTTGCGCGCCGCGTCGGGCAGTGTCGCCGCAAGCCGGCCGTCGACCGGACAGTCGCGCATGCAGGCCGGGTTCGCGACGTCGCCCTTGCCCTGCACCTCCCACAGGCTTCGGTAGAAGACCTTGCCGTGACGGTTCGGCAGCCGGCGCTCGGTCTCCGCGATGTTGCGATCGGACAGCGTGAAGTCGGACGGCACGATCTCGCCGAGATTGAGCATGTACGCGAGCACGCCATAGACCTCGTCGGGCGACAGCGACTTCGGCGCATTCCACGGCATCGCGCGATGCACGTAGTCCCACAGCGTCGAGAGCCGCGAAGCGCGCATCAGCGTGGTCCGATGCGGATAGCTGCCGCTGGCGAGGTTGGCGGCGCGGCCGGTCTCGATGTCCTGCTTCGTTGTCCCGCCAACGAGCGGGGTGAAGACTTCGTTCGATTCGCCGAACACGCCGTGGCACGACGCGCACTTCGCCTCCCAGACCCTCTCGCCAGACGCGACGCTGCCCGCACCGGACGGCAGACCGGCAAAGTCGCCGCGTACGTCGATGTCCCACGCACGCACCTCGGCGGGCGTCGCCGGGCGGCCGACCCTCGCGAGCGCAGCCGCGGCCGCCGACGACACGGCCGGCTTGTCCGGTGCGACGGATCGGACCGGCGACGCCGGCGCAGTCGACGCGGTTTGGGCGGAATCGACCGCCGGCCGGTCCGCCGCGCGCGACGCGCCGACGGCGGACAGCGCGGCGCTCACCACGAGAATCGCCGCGATCGGTCGCGTCGCCCGCGAAGTCCGCTGCACCCGGTTGACGTGCGACTCGCCCATCGCGCTCAGAACGCCTGCACGTTCGTGACCTCGCCGGTCTCGGCGACGCGCCACGACTGGATCGCGTTGTTGTGATAGATCGAGCGCGTGCCGCGCACCGCGCGCAGCTGGTTGATCTTCGGCTGCACGTAGCCGGTCTCGTCGATCGCGCGCGACTGCAGCACCGCGGGCGCGCCGTCCCAGACCCAGTCGATGTTGAAGCGGGTCAGCGCCTTCGACAGCACCGGCCCTTCGAGCCGCGCGGTGCGCCAGTTGCGCCCCCCGTCGACGCTGACGTCGACGCGTCGCACCTTGCCGCGCCCCGACCACGCGAGGCCGGTGACGTTGTAGTAGCCGGTATCGAGCAGGGTCTGCGCACCGGACGGCGTCGTGATCACCGACTTGCATTCCTGGATCGACGTGAACTGGCGGTAGGTGCCGTCGGGCATCAGGTCGACGTAGTGGAGCTCCTCGTCCTTCGTGTAGTACGGCTGGTCGCCGACCTCGAGGCGGCGCAGGTACTTGACCCAGCTCACGCCCTGCACGCCGGGCACGACCAGGCGCAGCGGGTAGCCGTTCTCCGGGCGCAGCATCTCGCCGTTCATGCCCCAGGCGACGATCACGTCGTCGAGCGCGCGCTCGATCGCGATCGTGCGCGTCATCGACGAGCCGTCGGCGCCCTCGGCCAGCACGGTGCGCGCGCGCCGCAGGTCGGCGCCGCACAGGTCGAGCAGCGTCGACAGCTTCACGCCGGTGAACTCGGCGCACGACAGCATGCCGTGGGTGTACTGGACGCTCGGCACCGCCGCGGTGCCCCATTCCATCGCGCTGTTCGCGCCGCACTCGATGAAGTGGATGCGCGAGACCGACGGCAGCCGCATCAGGTCGTCCATCGTGAAGACGCGGGCCTCGCGGACGAGTCCATTGACCATCAGGCGGTGCCGCGTCGGGTCGATGTCCCACCAGCCCTGGTGGTGGCGTTCGAAGTGCAGCCCGCTCGGCGTGATGATCCCGAACAGCGACTGCAGCGGGCAGAACGACACCGAGGCCTGCGCGACCTGCGTCAGGCCCGGGCTCTGGCGGCGCTGGATCTTCTGCTCCCATTTCGACGGCGCGCCATAGCCTGTGGAGACGACCGGCTGGCCGAGGCCCTTCGAATGTTCGGGCAGCTCGAGGATCGCCGGGTCGCCGGTCGCCGGCAGCGTGCCGGCGGCATCGGCCGCAGGCGCTGCGCCGAGCGCCGAGGCGCCCGCGCCCATCGCGAGAGCCTGTCCCATGAAGCGCCGGCGCGCTCGCCGCGCAGCCTCGGC
This sequence comes from Caldimonas sp., assembly GCA_039922395.1. Lineage (GTDB taxonomy): Bacteria > Pseudomonadota > Gammaproteobacteria > Burkholderiales > Burkholderiaceae_C > Schlegelella_A. The sequence continues at coordinate 4,777 of JBDSAB010000434.1, read as the reverse complement.
CGCGCCGGCAGGCAACAGGCCTTCCGTCGCTTTCAGGATGCGGCCCGAGAGGCGCGGCGAGGCCATGCTCAGCGCAGCTCCTCGATCAATTCCTTGAAGCTGCGCTTCAGCGTCTTGCTGCCGTCGAGCTCGGCCGAGACGCGCACGCAGACCGAGCGGCAGACGTCGGTCAGCGTCGCATCGGACACGCCGTAATAGACAGTGCTGCCGTCCTTGCGGCGCTTCAGCGCGCCGGCCTGGAACATCATGTTCAGATGGCGCGAAACGTTGGTCTGCGTCATGCCGGTCTCCTCGACGATCAGGCCGACCGACTTTTCCTGCTGGCAGATCGCATGCAGGATGCGCAGCCGGGCGGGCTCGGCGAGGATCGAAAAATATCGGGCCACCGACTGGAACACCTGATCCATCTCGTCCATGTCCACCTCGTCCTGATTGTTCCGGCATCGTATGAGTGAGTGCGCATATACCGGATAGGTGTTAACACCGTGCCACGCCGGTCGCGTCGAGCCGACAGTCGCGGTGCAGGGCCGTGCTGGCCGAGGCTCTGACTCGCGCGGGTCTGCCTCACGCTCCTCGTTGCGTAGCTCGGTGCGCTCGTTCGGGTTCGTCACCGCGTCGGCCTCCGAGCTGGCTCTGAAGTCGATTCCGTAGCGCCGCGGGCCGGAGCCATTCGGCGCCCGGCAAACGGTCGGTCCCGCTATCGAGAAGGGCCCAGCGTGTTCAGCGGTATGCGCAGGTAGGTGACGCCGTTGTCGTCAGCCGGCGGAAGGCGGCCGGCCCGCACGTTCACCTGGATCGACGGGATGATCAGCGTCGGCAGCTCGAGCGTCCGATCGCGCGCCTCGCGCATCTCGACGAATGCGTCCTCGTCGATCCCGTCGCGCATATGGATGTTGGACGCCCGCTGTTCGGCGATCGTGGTCTCCCAGCGGACGGCGCGGCCGTCCGGCGGGTAGTCGTGGCAGACGAAGACCCGTGTCTCGGGCGGCAGCGCGAGCAGGCGCTGCATCGATCGGTACAGCGCGCGGGCGTCGCCGCCGGGAAAGTCGGCCCGCGCGCTGCCGAGGTCGGGCATGAACAGCGTGTCGCCGACGAACAGCGCGTCGCCGATCCGGTAGGCCATATCGGCCGGCGTGTGGCCAGGCACGAGCAGCGCGGTGGCCTCGACCTCGCCGATGCGGAAAGTCTCGCCGTCCTCGAACAGGTGGTCGAACTGGCTGCCGTCGGGGAGGAAGGCGCGTTCGAAGTTGAAGATCGTCCTGAATGTCGCCTGGACCTTGCGGATCTGGGCGCCGATCGCGATCCGGCCGCCGACCCGCTCCTGCAGATGGCTCGCCGCGGACAGGTGGTCGGCGTGCGCATGCGTCTCCAGGATCCACTCGACGGTCAGTCCGCTGTCGTTCAGGTGCGCGAGCAGCGCATCGGCCGAGAACGTCGCGGTCCGCCCCGAACAGACGTCGTAGTCGAGCACCGGGTCGATGACCGCGGCGCGCCGCGTCGACGGGTCGGAGACCACGTACGAAACGGTGCCGGTCGCGGCATCGAAAAAGGCGCGGATCGTGGGGCGCTCAAGGCTCATCGCGGTACTCCATGGATGCGGCGCTCGCCGGCTGGCCTTCGGGCCGGCAAAACGTCGATCTGTTGACACACATTATATCTTGTAATATATTACTTTCAAATAGAAAGACGAGAACTCGATGGCTGCGAAGACCTTGATCGATCCGAACATCCTGCGCGGTGCGGCCGGCACGGCGGTCAGCGCATTGAAGGTCCTGGCCAACGAGGATCGCCTGCTGCTGCTGTGTCAGCTCTCGCAGGGCGAGATGTGCGTCGGCGAGCTGGAAGAGCAACTCGGCATCCGCCAGCCGACGCTCTCGCAGCAGCTCGGCGTGCTGCGCAGCGAAGGCGTGGTCGAGACGCGCCGGCAGGGCAAGAACATCTACTACCGCGTCATCGATCCTGCGCTGATGCAGATCCTGAAGCTCCTCTACCGTCTGTACTGCCCGAAGGACTGAACCATGACGATCGACTGGAGTGCCTTCACGCCCGCGGCTGCAATGGCCGGCGGGGTCCTCATCGGCATCGCGGCGGCGATGTTCGCGCTGCTCAATGGCCGCATCGCCGGGATCAGCGGCGTCCTCGGCGGCCTGTTGCGGCCGGCCCGCGGCGACATCGCCTGGCGCGTCGCGTTCGTGCTCGGACTCGTCGCCGCGCCGCTGCTCGCACGGGCGGTCGCTGCGCTGCCGCCGGTGCGCATCGACGCCGGCCTTGGCGCGCTCGTCGCCGCCGGTCTGCTGGTCGGCATCGGCACCCGCTACGGCGCGGGCTGCACCAGCGGGCACGGCGTCTGCGGCATCGCCCGCCTGTCGCCTCGCTCGCTGGTCGCGACCGCTGTCTTCATGGGCGGCGGCTTCCTGACCGTCTACGTGCTCCGACACGTCCTCGCATCCTGAAGGGCAGCGCCATGGCCACCGTCGCTTCGTTTCTCGCCGGGCTCGTGTTCGGGCTCGGACTCATCGTCTCCGGCATGGCCGATCCGGCCAAGGTGCTCGGCTTCCTCGACCTCGCCGGGGCGTGGGACCCGTCGCTCGCGTTCGTGATGGCCGGTGCGGTCGCGGTCGGCGCGGTCGCGTTCGCGATCGCGCGGCGCCGGACCCGCTCGATCCTTGGCCTGGCGATGCAGCTGCCGACCGAACGCCGGATCGACCGCCGTCTCGTGGTCGGAAGCGGGGTCTTCGGCATCGGCTGGGGCATCGCCGGCTTCTGCCCGGGGCCGGGGCTGGTCGCCCTCGGCATGGGCGAAGCGAAGGCGCTGGTCTTTGTCGTCGCGATGCTCGCCGGCATGGCGGCCTTCGAGGCGCTCGAGCGCCTGCGTCGGGTCGCCCCCGGCCGGACCGTCCCGAGCTGAGCGAGAACGACGGCAACGCGGCCCGCCGCCGCGCGACGTCCGGCGCCACCGAGCGACGAAACCGGCGCTTCCCGGACCATCCCTATGATGGCCATCGGCGCCCCGAAACACCTTCTGCTTCCGCCCCCCGGAGACCGCATGACCGCTCGTACCGCACCGCCCTTCCGCGCCGACCACGTCGGCAGTTTCCTCCGCCCGAAGCGCCTCCTCGAGGCGCGCGAGCAGCGCAAGAAGGGCGAGCTGTCGATGGAGGGCCTGCGCGCGGTCGAGGACGATGCGATCGCCGAGATCGTCAAGTTCCAGGAGGACGTCGGCCTGCAGAGCATCACCGACGGCGAGTTCCGGCGGACCTACTTCCACATCGACTTCCTCGAGCAGCTCGGCGGCGTCAAGACCGACATCCCGGTGACGATCCGAAAGCCCGACGGCACCGAGGAGCTGGCGCCGCCGGTGATGCGGGTCATCGACAAGGTCCGCCACGTGAAGGACATCCAGCGCGCCGACTTCGAGTTCCTGAAGGCGCAGGTCTCGCCGGGCCTGACGCCGAAGGTCACGATCCCGTCGCCGACGATGCTGCACTTCCGCGGCGGCCGCGCCGGCATCAGCCGCGAGCACTACCCCGACCTCGAGGCGTTCTACCAGGACGTCGCCGATGCCTATGGCGACGAGTTGCGCTCGCTCGCCGATGCCGGCTGCACCTACGTGCAGATGGACGACACCAACCTCGCCTACCTGTGCGACGACCGGATGCGCGAGGCGGCGCGCACGCGCGGCGACGATCCGAACGAGCTGCCGCACCGCTATGCCACGTTCATCAACCGCGTCGTCGCCCAGAAGCCGGCCGGCATGACGCTCGCGGTCCACCTGTGCCGCGGCAACTTCAAGAGCACCTGGGCCGCGCAGGGCGGCTACGAGCCGGTCGCCGAGGCGCTGCTGTCCGAGATGAAGGTCGACGGCTACTTCCTCGAGTACGACGATGCGCGCAGCGGCGACTTCAAGCCGCTGCGCTTTTTGCCGAAGGGCAAGACGGTCGTGCTCGGCCTGATCACGACCAAGCTCGGCCAGCTCGAGTCGAAGGACGACATCAAGCGCCGCATCGACGAAGCGGCGCAGTTCGTGCCGCTCGAGCAGCTCTGCCTGTCGCCGCAGTGCGGCTTCTCGAGCACGGTGCACGGCAACGACATCGCGGTCGAGGCGCAGCGCGCGAAGCTGCGCCTGGTCGTCGAGACCGCGCGCGAAGTCTGGGGCTGACGCCCGCAAGGTCGGGGCCGACCGGCGCCCCGGCCTGACGCGCGACGCGCGCTTCGGCGCGCGTGAATTCCGCCGCACTGCCGGACCGCCGCCCGGGACCGGCGTCAACGCGCCCGCGCGCGCCGCGTTGGGAGGGCCGAAGTGAGTGCCTGTGCCCCGCCTTTTCGTTTCATCGGCCGGTCTTCGCGCCGGTAGCCTTTGACGCTGCCGCCATCCGTGTTCCGAACCCTGTTTTCATGACCTTGTCCGCCGCCGTCGCGCCCGTCCCGTCCCTCGCGAACCTGTACCGCAGCATCTGGCGCTACGCCGCCGGCGCGCGCGCGACGATGCTGGCGTCGACCGTGCTGCTCGCCGGCTCGACCGTGGTCCGGCTGGCGCTGCCGTGGATGGCCGCGCAAGCGATCAACTCGCTGCAGGGCGGCGGCGACGGCTCGGTGCGCAGCGCCGCCGGGTGGGTCGTCGCGATCCTCGTCGTCTACATCGCGGCCTGGTTGCTGCACGGACCCGGCCGCGTGCTCGAACGCAACGTCGGCGTGCGGGTGCGCCAGGGCGTCTCCGACGCGCTCTATGCGAAGCTGACGCGGGCGCCGCTGGCCTGGCACGAGCGCCAGCATTCGG
>JBDSAB010000433.1:0-8847 GCA_039922395.1 Caldimonas sp. | reverse complement strand
GCGCATCGAAGATCGGCGCGCCGAGTCCGCAGACACCGAGCCGCCACTCCTCGCGGTTCTCGGCATGACCGCGCGCGGCCGTGCGCTCGAGCTCGCCGCGCAGCGCCGCGAAGTCGGTGATGCTGTTCGGCGTGTGCGCCTTCAGGGTGCCGAACAGCGCGCGCAGATCGGCAATCGACGGCTGCGCGGCGGCCAGCAGCGCCTTGCCCGAGGCGACGCAGCAGGCCGGCGCGCGCCCGCCGATCCGCGAGTAGGCGGCGACCGGCAGCGGGCTGTCGAACTTGTCGAGGTAGACGATCTCGGCGCCGTCGAGGCGGGCCAGGTGGATCGTCTCGCCGGTCGATGCGGCCAACGCGGCGAGGTGCGGGCGGACCAGCGCGATCAGGTCGGCGCTCGCGCCGAGCTGCGAGCCGAGCTCGAACAGGCGCAGGCTCGGCCGGTACGCGCTGCTCGCCGGGTTCTGCACCGCCCAGCCGCAAGCCACCAGGGTCTGCAAGGTGCGATGCGCATTGCTGCGCGCCAGGCCGAGCGCGCGCGCGACGTCGGTGACGCGCGACTCGCCGGGTTGGCGGGCAAGCCACTCGATGACGCCAAGACCTTTTGCGAGCGTGGAATCCAATCGATTTCCTGGATGACATCAGTTCCAAATATCGGAACATGGTTCAGTCTATTGGAACTCTAGGCCGATGCGCATGGCCTTGTCAACCGGTCCATCCCGTGCGGGCCTGCGCTAAGGCGCGGGGACTGATGGCTATCATCGTCTCGACCCCACCAGGAGGAGCGCCGTGCCGCCACGATCCGTTCGATCCGACCGCCGCCGGGCGCTGGTTGCGCTCGGTGCGCTCGCCGTCGCGCCGGCCAGCCGGGCGCAATCGTTTCCGAGCAAGCCGATCAAGGTGCTGATCGGCGTACCGGCCGGCGGCACTCAGGACGTGCTGACGCGGGCCATCGCCGATGCGGTGCGCGGCAGCCTCGGCCCGCTGATCATCGACAACCGCTCCGGCGCGGCCGGCCGGCTCGCCGCCGATGCGGTGAAGGGGGCAGAGCCCGACGGCCACACCCTGCTGCTCGGGACGGCCGGGATGATGACGATGTTCCCGAATGCCTACAAGAAGCTCAGCTACGACCCGGTGAAGGACTTCGTGCCGATCGTCAACGCGGCCAGCTTCGAGCTCGCGATGGTGATCCACAGCGCGGTGCCGGCGACCGACCTGAAGGAGTTCGTCGCGTGGGCCAGGACCCAGGGGCCGAACGGCGAGAAGGTCAGCTTCGCGTCGTACGGTGCCGGCACGCCGTCGCACTTTCTCGGCGAGATGCTGAATCGCGCTGCCGGGCTGCAGATGGTGCACGTGCCGTATCGCGGCTCGACACCGGCGCGCCAGGACGTGATGGGCGGAACCGTGCCGCTCTATTTCGACACCGTCGGCGGCGCGCTGACGATGCTGCCGACCGGGCGCGTGAAGGTGCTCGCGACCAGCGGCGCGAAGCGTTCGCCGCCGATGCCCTCGGTGCCGACCTTCGTCGAGCTCGGCTACAAGGACGTGATCGCCAGCGCCTGGTTCTCGTACTACGCGCCGGCGAAGACGCCGGCGGCAGTGGTCGAGAAGCTGCGCAGCGAATTCCTGAAGGCGGTCAACTCGCGCGAGGTGCGCCAGCAGCTGATCGTCGCCGGCATGTACCCGGTCGGCGACGGGCCCGATGTGCTGGTCAAGACGATGCGCGACGACACCGAGCGCTGGGGCCGCATCATGCGCGCGACCCACTTCACCGCGACCGACTAGGTTGCTCCGGCATTCCGCATCGACACTGCGCCAGGAGCAGCCATGACCCGCCGCCCGAACATCGTCTTCATCGTCGCCGACGACCTCGGCTTCGCCGACCTCGGCTGCTACGGCGGGCGCGAACCCGTGTCGCCGGTGCTCGATCGCCTCGCCGCGGGCGGCCTGCGCTTGACGAACGGCTACGCCAACTCGCCGGTCTGCTCGCCGACCCGCTTCGCGCTGATGACCGCGCGCTACCAGTACCGACTGCGCGGCGCTGCCGAGGAGCCGATCAACAGCAAGAGCCGCGGCAGCACGACGCTCGGCCTGCCGCCCGAGCATCCGACCCTGCCGTCGCTGCTGCGAGCGGTCGGGTACCGGACCGCGTTGATCGGCAAGTGGCACCTCGGCTATCCGCCGTCGTTCAGCCCGCTGCGTTCGGGCTACGAGGAATTCTTCGGCCCGATGTCGGGGGGCGTCGACTACTTCAGCCACTGCGACTCGAGCGGCCGGCACGACCTCTGGGCGGGCGAGGAGCCGCACCGTGAGGACGGCTATCTCACTGACCTGATCTCACGCCGCTCGGTCGACTGGATCGATCGCATCGCGCCGCGCGGCGAGCCGTTCTTCCTCAGCCTGCACTACACCGCGCCGCACTGGCCGTGGGAAACGCGCGAGGATGCGGCGGTCGCGGCCGACGTCAAGGACGGTCTCTTCCACCTGCACGGCGGCAGCATCCACACCTACCGCTGGATGATCGCGCAGATGGACGAAGGCATCGGCTGGGTCATGGCGGCGCTCGAGCGCCATGGCGTCGCGCGCGACACGCTGGTTGTCTTCACCAGCGACAACGGCGGCGAGCGGTTTTCTGACAACTGGCCGCTGGTCGGCGGCAAGATGGACCTGACCGAAGGCGGCATCCGCGTGCCGTGGATCGCGCACTGGCCCGAGGGCATTGCAGCGGGCGGCGTCAGCGCGCAGCTCTGCATGACGATGGACTGGTCGGCGACGATGCTCGAGGCCGGCGGCGCGAGAGCGGACCCGGCCTATCCGCTCGACGGCGTCTCGCTGCTGCCGGTGCTGCGCGATTCGGCGCACACCTTCGAGCGGCCGATCTACTGGCGCATGAACCACCGCGGGCAGCGCGCGCTGCGCCGCGGACCGTGGAAGTACCTGCGGGTCGACGGCCACGACTACCTGTTCGACATTCCGGCCGACGAGCGCGAGCGGGCGAATCGTGCGCCGCGCGAGCCGGCGCGGCTCGATGCGATGCGCGCCGACTGGGAGGCCTGGAACGCGTCGATGCCGCCGATCCCCGACGACGCGACGGTGAGCCTCGGCTATGGCGCGAAGAACATGCCGCAGCGCTAGCTGCGCGAAGGGCACCGAGGTCGCTGTGTGCCGGCCGTCGTGAACCCGGGCACCGAGAACGGCAAGGCGTTGCGCGACGCGACCAACTCAAGCGATCTCGCTCGGCCATCAAGCTACCCGCGGGCTCGTCTCTTCCTGGCGCTCTGGCCGACGCCGGGTGTGCGAAGCAAGCTGCTCGCCTGGCGCGATGCGTCGAGTGGCCGGCGCCGTGCGACCGGCGGCCGCGCACGACAATCGCGCCGAACTGACGAGCCGCATCCCGATGCCGACGAAGACCTTCGCCTTCATTCACGCGATCACACCCGAGCGGCTGCAGCCGTTCCAGGCCGCTGCACCGGACGTCGAGTTCCTGGTTCCCGGCGACAAGCCGCTGCCGGTGGGCCTCGAGCGCGCCGACGCCGCGGCGATCAGTTGGGGCTCCCCGCCGATCGACGACATCCTCGCCGCGGCACCGCGCCTGCGCTGGCTGCACCAGCGTGGCGCCGGCATCGACCGCATCGCGACCCCGCGACTGGTCGACAGTGACGTCGTCGTCACCAACGGCAGCGGCAACCACGCCTCGAACATCGCCGAGCATCTGCTCGCGCTGATGCTCGCGTTCGCGCGCCAGCTGCCGGCGCTGATCCGCAGCCAGCAGGCAGCGCTGTGGGAGCCGCCCGCCGCGAGCCGCCTGTTCGAGCTGTCCGAGCAGACCCTCGCGATCGTCGGCGCCGGCGCGATCGGCAGTGCGCTGGCGCCGCGGGCCGCCGCGCTCGGCATGACGGTGATCGGCGTGCGCCGCTCGGCCGTGGCGGCGCCGCCCGCCGGCATCGAGCGCATCGTCACGATCGATCGCATCGACGAGGCCCTCGGCGTCGCCGATCACGTCGCGATCGCGCTGCCGCTGACCGCCGAGACGCGCGGCCTGTTCTCGACCGCGCTGATCGCGAAGGTGAAGCCGGGCGCCTACCTCTACAACGTCGGCCGCGGCGCGATCGTCGATCCGGCGGCGCTGCTCGACGCGCTGCGCAGCGGCCATCTCGCCGGCGCCGGTCTCGACGTCACCGAGCCCGAGCCGCTGCCGGCCGATTCGCCGCTCTGGCGCGAGCCGGGTGTCATCATCACTGCGCACTCGTCGGGCAACACGCCGCGCTCCTACGAGCGCTACGAACGCCTGCTGCTCGACAACCTGGGACGCTGGGTGCGCGGCGAGGCGCTGCTGAACGTGGTCGACAAGCGGCTCGGCTACTAGGCCGATCGCGCCGGGTATTCTTGGCAGCGCGGGCCGGGCGCTGCGCGCAGCTGCGCGACCCGCGTCGTGTCCGCCTGAACCCAGGGAGAACTGTCATGCCAGCACCTCAAGAGCCGCCGGTCGACACGCCGCCGGTGCGGCGCTTCCGCGATCCGTCGATCCAGCCGCAGGCCGAGACGCTCGGCGCGTTGCGGCAGAAGATCGACGGCCTCGACCGGCAGATCGTCGACCTGCTCGTCGCTCGCGCGCACTGCGTGCGTGACGCGACCCGTTTCAAGCGCAATTCGTTCGAGGTCTCGTCGCCCGAGCGCCAGGCCCAGGTGTTCGCACGGGTGCGCGAGCTGGCTGCGGCGCATGCCGGACAATTCCCGTCGCTGCCCGACGTCGTCGAAGCGGCCTATCGCGTGCTCGTCGCCGGCTTCATCGCCTCCGAAGAGCGCTACTTCGCAGAAACCGAACCGATCGACGCATGACCAAGATCCTTCCGCTGGGCCGCCTCGCGCGGATTCGTTGGACCGCGCTGCTGGCGCTGGCGTGCAGCGGCGTGGCCGCGTTCGCGCAGGCGACGCCGGGTTGGCCGAACAAGCCGATCCACATCCTGATCCCGTACGCGGCCGGCTCGTCACCCGACGTGTTCGCGCGCATCGTCGCCGAGAAGATCGCGCCGCGGCTTGGCCAGCCGGTCGTCGTCGACAACCGCGCTGGCGCCGGCGGCAACAACGGCACCGGCGCGATCGCGAAGTCGCAGGGCGATGGCTACACGTTCCTGGTCTCGACCAACGGACCGCTGGTCTACAACACGGTGCTCTACAAGAAGCTGCCGTACGACCCGTTCACCGAGCTGCGGCCGGTCGTCCTCGGGGGCTCGCAAGCCAACATCTGCGCGGTGCGCAGCGATTCGGGCATCAACAGCCTGGGCGACCTGGTCAAGGCGATGAAGGCGAACCCGGGCAAGTTCAACTTCGCGTCGACCGGCGTCGGCAGCCTGTCGCAGCTCGGCGTCGAGCTGCTGAAGGCGCGCACCAACACCTTCGCCGTCCACATCCCGTATGCGTCGTCGCCGCTCGCGATCCTGGCGCTGCTGCAGGGCGACGTGCAGTTCGCCTGCGTGCCCGCGGTGGCCGTGATGCCGCAGGTCAAGGCCGGCAAGCTGCGGCCGCTCGCGGTCTCGACCGCGAAGCGCAGCGCGCTGACGCCGGACATTCCGACGATGCGGGAAGCCGGCATGCCCGACGTCGAGAACATGGCGTGGATGGCGGTGATGGCCCCGGCCTCGACGCCGAACGACGTCGTCGAGCGCATGAACCAGGAGATCAACGCGGCCCTCGCGTCGCCCGAGGTGCGCGAGAAGATGGCGGCGCAGTTCATGGAGCCGGTCGGCGGCTCGACCGACGATCTGAAGAAGTTCATGCAGCGCGAGCTGACCCTGATGACGCCGATCATCAAGCGCAGCGGCGCGACCGCCGAGTAGGACCCGCGTTGCTGCGCTTCGCCGTCGCGCGCCGGCCGGCGACGCCGGCCGAAGTGGAGGCGGCGCTGGCCCGGCTCGACGCCGAGCCCGGTCTGTATTTCGGCTGCGATGCGGGCGTCGCCGGGCTGCATCCGTTGCAGGCGACGCTGGTGGTCGCGCCGGCGATCCGGTTCGAGGTGTTCGAGGACGGTGTCGAAGCCGAGGCGCTCGATGCGTTCGGTGCGGCGCTGCTGGCCGAGCCGGCGCTGAGCTCGTTCCGACTATCGCTTGGGCGTCGCGGCGAGGTCGCGCCGGTCGACAGCCTGCGACGCTTTCTCGCGCCGTTCGGGCGTCAATCGCAACGTGGAGCGGAAGGCAAATCGGAAAGCGCACATCTAGGGCGTGCCGCCGATCACGCAGTTGATCAATGGGGTGGCGACGCCGACTCCGCTGCGGAGGCGCTGCTGCTCGGTGCCTTCCGCTTCGAGGCGCACGTGCTGGCTGCAACGGCGCCTGTTGCGGGTCGCCGGCACTCGTCTTCGCTGGGCGTGCTGTTCTTTGCGCCGGATCTGCTGAGGCGCGACGGCAGCGGCGCCTGGCAGCACGTCTCTCTGTACTTCGAGGCTCCGTCGCTGGCGGCATTCCACTCCAAGCGTGAGAGCCAAACGGTCCGATCGAGCGACGTTGCCATCGCCGACAACCCGATGGCATCGGGAACGGTGTCAAGCGATTCCTCGGCTGATGTGGCGTCGTCACCAGGCCCCGCGCCGCACGACGACTTTCCACCGGGAGGCTATGCGGCCGTCGTCGCGCGCGCGGTCGAACGGCTCGGTGCGCAGCCGCTCGTGTCGCTGACCTTGAGCCAGAGCTTTCGACGCCGTGTCGGCACGGCATCGGCGGCCGCCGCCTTCTCGACCTTGCGCCGCGCTAATCCCGCACCGGCAACCTTCTTCGTCAACACCGGGGACGGCGAGCGCTTGTTCGGTGCCTCGCCCGATCTGCAATTGCAGGTGCGCGGGCGCGACGTCGAATCGTTTCCGGTGTGCGGCACGGTCGCGCGCGGCCACGGTCCGGTCGGCGAGGCCGAGTCGTTCCGCCAGCTGATCAACGAGGACGTCGACGCGGCGTCGCTCGCGGTCTGCACCGATGCGTTGCGCAACGACCTCGCGCCTCTTTGCGAGCCGGGTTCCCTGCGCCTCCACGATCGGCGCCGGCCGATGGCGCTCGCGACGGTGGTCCACACGGTCGACCGCTTCGGCGGGCGTTTGCGCGATGGTGCCGATGCCTGGGACGCGATCGTCGCGACCGCCGCGCCGGTCATGGTGACCGGCACGCCGCGCCGCCTCGCGCTCGCCGCGATCGCCGATCTCGAAGCCGGACCGCGCGGCTGGTACGGCGGCCTCGCCGTACAGGTCGCTGCGAACGGCGATGCGCTCGTCGGCACGATCCTGCGTGCCGCCGCGATCCGCGATGGCATCGCCGAAGTGCGGACCGGCGGCGACCTGCTCGCCGACTCCGAGCCGGCGCGCGAAGAACACGAGTCGCGGGTCAAGGCCGTCTCGCTGTGGCGCGCGCTCGGCCTTTCGGTGGCGGCCGAGCTGCAGTCGGCGATCGCCGGCGGCGCGGGCGCCGGGTCGGGTTCGCCGGCGGTCGGCGCGGCGACGACAACGCCATCATCGATTGGCGCGTTGCCGCGCGCAGTCGCAGTTCGCGATGCCGGCGATCCGTTCACGGCCGCCGTCATCGACGCGCTGCGGGCGTGCGGCGTCTTGATCGATTCGTCGGCGAAGCCGGTCGTGCTGATCGGCGACGGCGAGATCGCAGGCGCCGAACACGCGTCCGAAACCGGCTTCGTGGCGATCGGCGATGCCGGTGCGCGTGTCCTCGGAAGCGCGGGCTTTACCGTCCGCCCGATTCGGCCCGAGCATGGCCGCCTGGTGAATTGCCGGCCGACGACCGCCGCGCCCGCGGCGCTGCAAGGACGTCCGTTCGTCGCGATGCGCTATGCGACGCTCGCCCTTGTCGAGGGGCCGAGAGACCAAGGCCATGGCGATTCCGGCTGGGAGGTGTGGGTTCGCGACGAGGCCGACCGGCCCCTCGTGCTGGCCGATGCCCGGCGCCGCGTCGTCTGCCTGCTGATCCGACCGGAGTCGTTGCTGTCCGACGCAGCGGCGCTCGACGTGCTGAAGGCTGCGCTCGCCTTCGCGGCAACGCCGCCGGCATAAGGCCGCTTCGCGCTGCGGCTACCCGGCGGTGCCGGCGCTACACGCCCTTCGCGTCAAACTGGATGTGTCGCCACGACAGCGCGAGCGCGCCCATCACGACGACCGCGACGATGAACGACAGCGCGGCGCCGAGGCCGAGCTGGAATGCCTGCATCTGGTTCGCAATCAGCGGCGCGATCATCACGCTCGAGGCGTCGCCGACCAGCATCGGCACGAAGAACATGCCGGTCAGCGGCACGAACGTCAGCACCGTCGCCGAGATCACGCCCGGCCAGGTCTGCGGCAACGTGACATGGCGAAACGCACGCAACGGCGAGGCGCCGAGGTCGGACGCCGCATCGACCAGTGACCAGTCCATCTTCTCGAGCGACGCGTAGATCGTGATGACCGCGAACGGCAGCGAGAAATACGTCATCACGAGGACGACCGCGAACGGGCTGTAGAGCAGGAACGGCAACGGCGCGTCGATCAGGCCGATCGTGCGCAGCCCCTTGTTGATGATGCCGGCGTCACCGAGCAGCGCCATCCACGCGTAGGCGCGCAGCAGGCCGCTGGTCCAGAACGACAGGATCACCGCGGCGAGCAGCACCTTCTGCCAACGCTTCGCGTAGCGCACGATCACGTAGGCGAGCGGGTACGCCGCAGCGATCGTCAGCACCGTGATGACGATCGCAGAGACCAGCGTGCGCAGCAGCACCTTCGGGTAGGTCCAGCTGTCGAAGAACGTCCGGTAGTTGACCAGCGTCCACTCGGTGACGATCTGGAAGTTCTTGGTCGTCCAGAAGCTGTAGACGAACATGATCGCGAGCG
>JBDSAB010000432.1:0-4786 GCA_039922395.1 Caldimonas sp. | reverse complement strand
GCGGCGATGGCCCGGCGACGATGGTGTTCGCGCATGGGTTCGGCTGCGACCAGCACATGTGGCGGCTGATGGCGCCGAACTACGAGGATCGGTACCGGGTCGTGCTCTACGACCTGGTCGGCAGCGGTCTCTCCGATCTCGCCTCCTATGACAAGGCCAAGCACGGCAAGTTGCAGGGCCACGCCGACGACGTGCTCGAGATCGTCGAGCGCTCGGCGCAGGGTCCGGTCATCTTCGTCGGCCACTCGGTCAGCGCGATGATCGGCATGCTCGCCGACCTGAGCGCGCCCGGCAAGTTCGCGGCGCAGGTGATGATCGGACCGTCGCCCTGCTACATCAACGAGGGCGACTATGTCGGCGGTTTCGAGCGCAGCGACATCGACGCGCTGCTCGAGACGCTCGAGAGCAACTACCTGGGCTGGTCGAGCAGCATGGCGCCCGCGATCATGGGCGCACCGGGCCAGCCGGAACTGGGCGTGGAGCTGACGAACAGCTTCTGCCGAACCGACCCCGAGATCGCGAAGCACTTCGCGCGCGTCACGTTCATGTCCGACAACCGCGCCGACCTCTCGCGCCTGCAGACGCCGACGCTGATCCTGCAGTGCACCGACGACCTGATTGCGCCGCAAGCAGTCGGCAACTACATGACGCGCACGATCCCGAATGCGACGCTCCGGCTGATCGAGAACACCGGCCACTGCCCGCACCTGAGCGCGCCGAGTGCAAGCCGAGCCGCGGTAGACGAATTCCTGGGCGGCCTCGCGCACTGAGATGGACGCCTCGTCGGCCGCGGCAGGGCCGTCCGGCGCCGGAGCGCTTTACAACGAGGCGCCGTGCGGGCTGCTGGTCACCGGCGACGACGGCCTGATCCAGCGGGTCAACCAGACCTTCTGCACGTGGGTCGGCCGCGAGCCGGCCGAGCTCGTCGGCCGCCGGAAGCTGCAGGACCTGCTGACGATGGGCGGGCGCATCTTCCACCAGACGCACTGGGGTCCGCTGATGCAGATCCAGGGCTCGGTGTCCGAGGTCAAGCTCGACGTCGTGCACCGCGACGGCAGGAAGCTGCCGACGGTGTGGAACGCGGTGCGCCGCGTCCACGACGGGTCGGCCGTGCACGAGGTGGCGGTCTTCATCGCCGAGGATCGGAGCAAGTACGAGCACGAGCTGGTGCTGGCGCGGCGCCGCGCCGAGGAGCTGCTGGCCAAGGAGCAGGAGACGCAGCAGGCGTTGCGCGCCGCCCAGGCCGAGCGCGATCGGCAGCAGGCGCTGGCCGAGGACCGCGCGCTCTTCGCCGAACAGATGATGGCCATCGTCAGCCACGACCTGCGCAACCCGCTGTCGGTGATCCGCATGAGCGCGCACATCCTGGCGCGCAGCGGCCTGGACCCGAAGCAGGAGATGGCGCTCGCCCGGCTCGTCAGCTCGAACGCGCGGGCGACGCGGCTGATCGCCGACCTGCTCGACTTCAGTCGCGGCCGGCTCGGAACCGGGTTCGAGGTCGAGATTGCGGACATCGACCTCCATGCGATGGTCGACGAGGCACTCGCCGATCTGCGCGTCGCATTTCCCGAGGCGTCGATCGAGCACCGCCGGGTCGGCGCCGGCGTGTGCCGCGGCAGCGCCGATCGGCTGATCCAGCTGATCGGCAATCTGGTCGGCAACGCGATCGCCTACGGCGCGCCGGGGCGTCCCGTGCGGGTCACTTCGCAGATCGATCAGGCGGCGTTCTCGGTCGCCGTTCACAACGAGGGAGAGGCGATCGCGGAAGACCTGCTGCCGCGGCTGTTCGATCCGATGTCGCGCGGGGCGGCGGCGGCCGGCAAGATCAGCAGCGTCGGCCTGGGCCTTTTCATCGTCCGGCAGATCGCGCACGCGCATGGCGGCGAAGTCGGGGTCCGCTCGACCTTCGAAGACGGGACGACCTTCCGGGCCAGCTTCCCGCGGGTCGCGACGGTTCGGGAGGTGTCCGCGACGCGGCCGTCGAAGCCGCCCTCTGGCGCGGATGACCGAGAGCGCTTCCGGCTGGCCGAGCTCGAACGGCTCACGGTCACCGAGTTGCAGGAGGTCGCCTTCGACGACATCACACGACTCGCGGCCGAGACCTGCGATACGCCGATCGCCCTGATCTCGCTGGTCGACGGCAGCCGCCAGTGGTTCAAGTCGCGCGTCGGGCTGCAGGCCACCGAGACGCCGCGCGAGCACGCGTTCTGCGCGCACGCGATCCAGACACCCGGGCAGGTGTTCATCGTCGAGGACGCGGCGGTCGATCCGCGCTTCGCCTCGAACCCCCTGGTCACCGGAGAACCGGGGATCCGGTTCTATGCCGGCGCGCCCCTGGTCACCAGCACGGGCGCGGCGTTGGGCACGGTGTGCGTGATCGACCGCGAGCCGCGCACGCTCGATCCGAAGCAGCTCGAGCTGCTGCAGTTCCTCGCCCAACAGGTCGTGAGGACGCTCGAACAGCGCGAGCAGAAACTCAACGACGCGGCGCGCTGATCACGACTCGGCCGGCTCGATCGGCTCGCGCCGTTCACGCACCGTGAGCCAGGCGCCGGCGGCACCGCAGACCGCAATCAGCGCCATGCCGATCAGCGAGGCGGCGTCGGGCACGTGCGAGAACATCAGCCAGCCGCCGAGCATCGCGAAGCCGATCTGCGAATAGAGGTAGGGCGTCAAGGTGGACGCCGGCGCGCGCTGGTACGCGAGGATCAGGAAGAAGTGCCCGACCGTGCCCATGAAGCCCATCAGGCAGAGCACCGCCCACCAGTGGCCGTCGGGCAGCGCGGTCCAGACGAACGGCAGCGGCACCGTCGCGATCAAGGTGCCGACCCAGCCGGTGTAGAAATGCATCGTCACCGGCTTCTCGGTGCGCGCGAGTCGGCTGGTCAGGACCTGGAACCATGCGTTGGTGACGACCAGCGCGAGCGGCAGCAGGATCGCCCAGCTGAACACCGTGCCGCCGGGCCGCAGGATGACCAAGGTGCCGATGAAGCCGCCGGCGACGAGTGCCCAGCGCAGCGGCGACACCTCTTCTTTCAGCGTGGTGGCGGCGAGCAGCGTGACGACCAGCGGCGCGATCAGCACGATCGATGTGAACTCGGCGAGCGGCATGTAGCGCAGGCTGAAGAACGCCAGCGTGCTCGACGCCAGCAGCAGCGCGCCGCGCAGCAACTGATAGCGCGGATGCTCGGTGCGCAGCACCGTGAGGCCATAGCGCGGCAGCAGCACGAGGGTTGTCGCGACGGCCTGGAACGCATAGCGGAACCAGACGCCCATCAGGATCGGCACGGCGGCGGTCGAGAGCTTGGTCGCGGTGTCGAGCGTCGCAAAGCAGGCGACCGCGACGAGGACGAGGCCGATGCCGGCGAGGATGCGTTCGGCGGCGGGGTCGCGGGTGCGCCGCGCTGGCGTCGCCTTGACGCCGTGCTCCGGACCGCTTGCTTCTGATCGTTCCAGGCGAGACCTGCCGACTCTACGGACGCACATGCGCCCGGCTGCGAGTG
Organism: Caldimonas sp.; assembly: GCA_039922395.1. Taxonomy (GTDB): domain Bacteria; phylum Pseudomonadota; class Gammaproteobacteria; order Burkholderiales; family Burkholderiaceae_C; genus Schlegelella_A. Next base: position 1,283 of record JBDSAB010000432.1, on the reverse strand, counting down.
TGCCGCACACCTCGCTCGCGGTCCTGCCGGCGTCGATCGAGGGCGCCGGAGGCGGCCGCCTTCAGCAGCCGCTGGAACGTCGGGCACTCCGCGTGGCTGCGGGCCGGGCATGCGGCGGCATGGCGCAGCCCTCGGCTCACCGCCCGCAGGTGGCGGATCGTCGTATCGATTTCGTCTGCCTTTGCGGCGAGCAGCGGCCGGTCGATCTTCGGGCCGCCATGCGGCGACAGCATCGCCTTGATCTCGTCGAGCGACAGGCCGGCGGTCTGCCCGAGGGCGATCAGCGCAAGCTGGGTCAGCACCGCCGGCGCGAATCGGCGGCGCGCTCCCTGCGGCCCGAGCGATGCGATCAGGCCCATCTTCTCGTAGTAGCGCAAGGTCGACGCGGCGACGCCGGCGCGCTTGGCCACCTCGGAAATGTCGATGTCCATCGAAAGCGCTTGACTTGAAGTTGACTTCAACTTCTATAGTGAGTCCGAATCGTCGACCCGTCAACCGAAAGGCACCCCATGACACTCACTTTGCATGACATCGCCCGCGTGGCATTCATCGGCGTCGGCGCCACCGCCGTGATGGACCTCTGGCTCGCGCTGCTTCGGCGCTTCGGTGTCCGCTCGTCGAGCTTCGCGCTGGTCGGGCGCTGGGCCGGGCACCTGCTGCGAGGCCGTTTCGCACATGCCGACATCGCCCGCGCGCAGCCGATCGCGGGCGAGCTGGCATGGGGCTGGGTCGTGCATTACGCGATCGGCATTGCGTTCGCCGCGCTGCTGGTCGGCGTTGCGGGCTCCACCTGGACGACGAGCCCGAGATTGCTGCCGGCGCTGGCGATCGGCCTCGTCACCGTGCTCGCGCCGCTCGGCGTGATGCAGCCGGCGATGGGCGCCGGACTTCTCGCATCGCGCACGTCGACGCCGCTGAAGAACTGCCTGCGCAGCGTCGCCAACCACGCCGTCTTCGGCCTCGGCCTGTACGCGGCCGCAGTCGCGATCGCGTGGCTGTCGCGCACTTTCTGATCTGATCCACCCCTGCCGCTTGCGCGGCCTTCCCGGAGTCTCGACGTGATACCCAAGAAATACGCACCGATGCTGTTCGGCCTGATCCTCTCGGGACTGATGTCCTTCATGGTCTCGGGCATCTCGACGTTCCGCGCCGTCGGCCTCGTGCCCACCTTCACGCAACTGTGGATCGGCGCCTGGCTGACGGCCTGGGCATTCGCCTTCCCGGTCACGCTCGTCGTTGCGCCGATTGCGCGACGGGCGGTGGACCGGCTGACGGCCACGAGC
>JBDSAB010000431.1:0-7507 GCA_039922395.1 Caldimonas sp. | reverse complement strand
CGCTCAGGTTGCAGCCGCTGACCGCGGCGAAGCGCTGCGCGACCTCGAGCGGCAGCGGTGCGCCGCCCGAGCCGCAGAACTTGAGCGACGACAGGTCGTACTTCGCGATCCCGGGATGGGCAAGGAGTGCCGTGAACATCGTCGGCACGCCGGGGAAGCTCGTCACCTTGTTGGTGCTGATCTCCTTCAGCACGGCCTCGGCGTCGAAGCGGGTGTGCAGGATGAGCTCGGCGGCGCAGCGGATGCCGAGCAACATGTTGACCGACAGCGCGTAGATGTGGAAAGGCGGCAGCACCGCGAGCACACGCTCCTGCCCCTCGACGAGCACCTGCGGCGTGCCGCTGACGGTCTCCCAGTACTGGCGGCAGGCTGCCGACAGGTTCGAGTGGGTCAGCATCGCCCCCTTTGGCAGGCCAGTCGTGCCGCCGGTGTACTGCAGCACCGCGATCGCGGTCGCCGGATCGGCAATCGGATGCGCCTGGAACGCACCGTCGTTGTCGATCAGCTTGGCGAAGCTCAGATGGGACGCATCGTCCGGCACATCGACCAGCAGCTTGCCGGCCATCATCTGTGCCGCAACGGTGGCCGGCGCCGCCGACATCTCGGCGAGGTTGCCGACGACCAGCTTCTTCAGGCGCGTCTTGCCGAGCATCGCGCCCATCTGCGGGTAGAGCATCGCGAGGTCGACCGTGACCAGCACGTCGGTCCGGCTGTCCCCGATCTTGTGCTCGAGCACTTTCGCCGCATCGAGCGGCGAGTAGTTGACGACGGTGCCGCCCGCCTTCAGCACGCCGAAGAACGCGATGATGTAGTGCGGCGTGTTCGGCAGGTAGAGCCCGACGTGCACACCGGGGCCGACGCCGAGCTGCTGCAGCCCCTTCGCGGCGCGGTCGGCGAGCGTCTTCAGCTCGCGGTAGGTGATCCGCTTGCCCATGAACTGCAGGGCGAAGTTGTCCGGCCAGTTGGCGGCACTGTCGTCGAGGATCCGCTGGACCGGCATCGCCTCGATGTCGATGTCCCAGCGGACGCCGGCAGGATATGAATCGATCCAGGGCATCGCATTCATCAAAGTCTCCGTGGGTGGTTGGTTTGGGTACCGCTCAGATGGCCGTCACGGCGTCCTCGACAGCAAGCGCCGAGTCGCCGAGGAAGCCGCAGGTGACGCCGCCGAGAAATGCCACCCTGCCTGGATCAAGGCCGGTTGCGGCCGAGCTCGTCGTGGCTCGACACCCAGTCGCCGGCCAGGATCGCACTCGACAGCGAGGTATCGCCGGCCAGCACGACGGCCGCGCAGATCTCGGCAAACTTGTCGGCCTTGCCGGTGCCGTAGCAGTCCATCATCTCGAGGCATTCGCGCTGCGTCGGCAGGCCGGTGCCACCGCCGTAAGTCGCGACGATCAGCGAAGTCAGCGTGATCGACCAGTAGTAGTCGCCGTTGTCGAGCAGCTGCGCGTAGGTCACGCCGGCGTGCGACTCGGAGACGTTGGCGACGTCCTGTCCGGTCGCGATGAACATCGCGGTCAAGCCGTTCGCGGCATGTGCGCCGTTGTTGGCCGAGCCGGCCAGGAACGCGCCAGCGTTCGAAACCTGGCGCGACCAGAACAGCTCCTTCGACGTGATGCCCATCAGGCTCTTCAGCAGGTCGCCGCGGATCTTGCATTCGGCGACGACGCGCTTGCCCCGCGTCAGCAGCATGTTGGCGCGCGAGTGCTTCTTGTCGGTGTCCATGTTGCCCGACAGGATGTAGTTGGCGCCGCCCGGGTACGACTTCTTGATCCATTCGCAGGCCGCGAATGTGGCCTTGCCCGTCATGTTCTGGCCGGCCGCATCACCTGTCGTGTAGTTAAAGCGCAGGTTGCGCAGCGGGCCGATCGAGTACTGGCCGATGTTGATCAGCTTGCCCGAGCGCGTGGTCGTCTCGGCGACCGCCTTGATCTCGTCGAAGTGCTCGGCGACCCAGGCGCCGAACTGGCGCGCCTTCAGCGCGTCGTCGAGGATGAAGACCGGCGAGCGCTGCATGAACTGCTCGACAACCGTCGTCTTGACGCCGCCGCTTTCGCTCAGCAGCCGCATGCCGCGGTTGTAGCTCGCGACCAGCGTGCCCTCGCTGGTCGCCATTGGGATGTAGAACTCGCCCTTCGCGTGTTCGCCGTCGATCAACAACGGCCCGGCCAGGCCGATCGGCACCTGCGCGACGCCCATGAAGTTCTCGACGTTGCCCGGCAGCACCGACGGCTCGAACGAGAAGTTGCCGACGTGCACGAGCGCGGCACCGGTGCGCTCCTTGACGAAGCGACGGCGCGCCTCGGCCATCTCACGGGTGTAGTCGTTCTCTTTCGAACGCGGAACCTTGGTCGCCATGGAGCACTCCTTCGCGTCGGCCTCGATCGATGCAGCGCCCGCGGCGCGTCACTTCGGCTTCAGCAGCTTCTGCAGGTTGGCGACGTTCTCCTGGAAGCGGTCCTGCAGGACCTTCCAGGCCTTGCCGCGCGACTGCGCCTCCATCTCGGCGAGCTCGCGGAAGTTGGCGATCGCCTGCTGCACGCCCTGCTTCGCCATCTCGGCGCCCTTGCTCAGCCCGTCCTTGCCGGTCGCGTCCTTCATCGCGTCCTGCCACTGGACCAGCGCTTCCTGCAGGATCTCGTTGCGGCGCTGCGCGAGGGCCTTGATGCCCTCATAGGCCTGGCGGTTGGCCTCGGCGAGGGCTTCCATGTCCTTCTTCTGCGACTCGACGATCGCATTGACGTCGATGCCGGGCAGCTTGAACTTCTCGACCAGCTTGCCGAGGTCGGCCATCGACGGGAGCGACGGCAGCGCCGACTTCGTCGCGCTCTTCGATTCGCTGTTCGGAGCGCGCGCGGCGGACGCCGCGGCAGCCTTAATCGGAGCGGCGGCCTTCTTGGCCGCGGTCTTCTTCGCGGAAGTCGTCTTGCGGGTCACCATGGTCGTCTCCTCGGTTGGGGGGCAGAACGGGTTGGGTCGAAGTCGATGCAGCCGCGCGTCAGGTGCGCGCTGGCTTGGCGGCACGGCTTGCACGCGCAGCCTTCGGCGGCGGCACCGGCTCGCTCTTTGTCGCGCTCGGCTTGCGAGCGCGCGGTCGCGCAGCCTCGGCAGCAGCGGCCGGTGCGGCGCGCTTGCGCGCAGCCGGAGTACGCACAGCGACCGGCTTGGGTGCGATCGAGACACCCAGCACGGCCTCGTGAAGCTCGTCCAGCGATTCCTCCAGGTAGTCGGCGAGCTTGCGCAGCTCGGGCACCGTGCGACGGCAGGCGGTCAGGCCGAAATCGAGGGCGCCGTGGTAGCTCTGGACGGTCATGTTGAGCGCCATCCCGTGCGCCGGGATCGACACCGGGTACAAGGTCAGCAGCTTCGCGCCGGCGAGGTACAGCGCGGTCTGCGGGCCGGGTACGTTGGAGATCACGACGTTCGCCGGCGGCGGCAGCCGGTCGGCCAGCCCCGACTTTCCATACAGGCCCATCGCGCCCTGCAGCACGACCGGCGCGCCGAAGATCGAGAAGTCGCGCGGGGTCGCGTCCTTCACCTTGCCGCTGAGCTCCTTCGCCTCGAGCGACGAGGCGCGGATCGCCTTCAGCCGCTCGAGCGGATCCTTGATGTCGGTGGCGAGGCTGCAGAGCATGCCCGAGACCTGGTTGTTGGTCTCGGTGTTGCCGGCTTCGCGCAGCGACACCGGCACGAAGGCGACCAGCGGCTCCTTCGGCAGCGCGTGCTTCTCGAGCAGGTAGCGGCGCAGCGCACCGGCGCAGACCGCCATCACGACGTCGTTCAGCTTGGTGTCGCTCTGCTTCGCGATCGCCTTGGCGGCGGCCAGCGACATCGAGCGCGCCGTGAACGACCGCTGGCTCGTGATCGACGCGTTCAGCATCGTCTTCGGCGCGACCAGGTTCGGCAGGCCCTTGACCTGCAGCCGCGTCGCGCTGCCGATGGTCGGGGTCGCGATGCTGGCGATCGCCTTCAGGATGTCGGGAATCTTCTGCAGCGCGCTGACATGCTGGCTCAGCATGTTCTTGTACGCGGTGCCGAGCAGCTTGAGCCCGTCGGGAGCTCCCGCCTTCTCCTTCGGCGTCGGCGGGTCGACCTTGCGCGGCACCGGCGTGGTGTCGTACATCATCTGCGTCAGCACCATGCCGGCGCCGCCGTCGACCGCGGCGTGGTGCATCTTCGTGTAGATCGCGACATGGCCATCGGCGAGTCCGTCGATCACATAGAACTCCCAGAGCGGCCGGCTGCGGTCGAGAAAGTTCGAGTGGAGGCGGCCGACCAGTTCGTCGAGCTGCTGCAGCGTGCCCGGCTTCGGCAGGCCGAGATGGCGGATGTGGTAGTCGATCTCCATCTCGTCGTCATCGACCCAGAGCGGGTGGTCGATGTCCCACGGCACCTGCACGAGCTTCTTCTGCAGCACCGGAAACAGGTGCAGGCGACCGGCGATGTGGGCCTTGTAGACCTCGTAGAAGCTGCCCTTGAAGCCGGCCGGCAGCTCGACGATGCTGAGGCCGGCGACGTGCATCGGCGTCTGCGGCGTCTCCATGTAGAGAAAGCTCGCGTCCATCCCACCGAGTTGCTTCATGGCGCGTCTCCGTAATGCCGGGTGTCAGAGCGTGGCCGCAGCCGGTCGGGCTCGCGTCCTGCCGGCCCATGACCCGGTCCGCTTCGGATCGGGATAGATCAGGCCTTTCAGTCCACTGCGATCGAAGCGCCGCCATTTGCCTTCGGCCTGGGCCAGCCGATCGGCGATCGCGTAGAGAACTGTCGGGTTGTGCCCGAGGCCGCAGTGGCTGCCCTCGACTTCGATGTTCTCGCTGGTCGGCCCTTCGCGCTCGAGACAGCCCTGCCAGGCGACGATGCCGTCGCTGCGGCTGAAGATCGCGCTGCTCGGGACGGGAGGCGGTGTCTTCATGCGCTCGCGGTCGGGCCAGTCCTCGACGCTGCGCTGGCTCGCGCGCTCATAGAGCTTCCACGCGTTGCTCGCCTTCGGCGCCCCGGCGAACGGGCTGCCGAGCGTGATCACGCTGCGCACGTGATCGGGCGCGCGCCGTGCCATCTCGCGCGCGAAGACGCCACCGAGCGACCAGCCGATCAGGCTGACTTTCTTGCCGTGCCGCGCATGCAGCTCGGCGAGGCGTTCCTGCATCTTGGCTTCGGCCCCGGGGCGCGGCCCGTGGTTCGCGCCGAGCTTCCAACCATGCGCCGCATAGCCCTGGTCCTTCAGGTATCGGCGCAGCGGCCGGGTCGAGGTGTCGCTCGCCGCCAGACCCGGCAGCACCAGCACCGGGTGGCCGTCGCCGCGCGGCGCGAGGCGCAGCAGCGGGTAGGTCGTGAAGAAGGCGCTCATCTCCCAGAACGCGCGGATCTCGAGGAACAGCAGCTCGCGCGAGGGAGGCGCGGACGGGTCGGTGGTGGGCATCGTTCGGTTCCTCGCAGTGGCGATGTGGAGAGGCTAGACGGCGTGTGCCACGATCGCATCGACGATCTGCGGCCACTTCGAAATGGGCAGGACATGGCCCATCCCGGGGATGACGAGCAGCTTCGCACCCGGCACGCTCTCGGCGGTGTCGAGCCCGCAGGCCAGCGGCACCAGCGGGTCGATGTCGCCGTGGATCACGAGGAACGGCACGCGGACCGCGCCGAGCGCCTGCTTGCGGCTGCCCGAAGCGATGATCGCGACGAGCTGGCGCGCGACGCCCGCGGGGTTCAGGCCACGGGCGAAGTTCTGCTGGGCGCGCGCCGAGTCACGGGCCTCGTCGAGCGGGAAGCTGCCGGCCCGGAGCACCTTCCACGTCTGCGCGTAACTCTCGAGGTACGCGCCCTGCTCGGTCGGCGTTGGCTTGAACAACACCGCCAGCGCATCGGCAGTCGGCGGCGGCAGACTCGGCTCGCCCGTCGTTGCCATGATCGAGGTCACCGTGCGCAGCCGCTGCGGATGGTGGATCGCCAGGGTCTGCACGATGGCTCCGCCCATCGACGCGCCGACCACGTGCGCGGTCTCGATGCCGAGCGCATCGAGCAGGCCGACGGCATCGGCGGCCATGTCGCTCAGCAGGTACGGCGGCGACGCGATCGGCTTGCCTTGCATCGCAGCCATGAAGGCGGCGCCGGCGTCGGGAACGCCGGCACTCTCGATCCGCGACGACAGCCCGATGTCGCGGTTGTCGAAGCGGACGACGTGATAGCCACGTTCCGCGAGCATCGTGCAGAACTCGTCGTCCCACGCGATCATCTGCGCCGCCAAGCCCATGATCAGCAGCAACGGCGGAGCCGTCTTGTCGCCGAACGTGTCGTAGCAGAGATTCAGGCCGTTCGCGGAAGCGAACGCGGGCGGCGTGCGATTGACGGCGGACATGTTGTCGGTGCCGGAATAAAACTGGAGCCGCCGAGTTCGGACTAGACCTCGAGCCACTCCTTGCGGATGTCGGCGTTGGCACGCAGGTCGGCCGGCGCGCCTTCGAAGACGATGCTGCCGTGACCCATCACGTAGCAGCGCTCGGAGATCTGCAGCGCGATCGTCAGCTTCTGCTCGACCAGCAGCACCGAGACGCCGCGCCGCTTCAGCTCCATCAGGTAGTCGGCGACCAGCTCGACGATCTTCGGCGCAAGGCCTTCGGTCGGCTCGTCGATCATGATCAGGTCCGGGTCGCCCATCAGCGTGCGGCACAACGTCAGCATCTGCTGCTCGCCGCCCGACAGCACGCCGGCCTCGGTGTGCTCGCGCTCCTTCAGGCGCGGGAACAGCTTGTACATGTCGTCGAACGACCAGCGCGGGTTCTGCTTGCCGCGCTTCTCGCCGAGCAGCAGGTTCTGGTGCACCGTGAGCTTCGGGAAGATGTCGCGGTTCTCGGGCACGTAGCCGATGCCGCGGTGCGCGATGTCGAAGGTGCGGTGACCGAGGATCTGCTGGTCGCGCAGCTTGATGGAGCCCTCGCCGGCGACAAGACCCATGATCGTCTTGACCGTCGTCGAGCGGCCGGAGCCGTTGCGCCCGAGCAGGCTGACGATCTCGCCTTCGCCGACCTTCATGTCGACGCCGTGCAGGATATGGCTCTTGCCGTAGTAGGCGTGCAGATTCGAGACGTCGAGCAGCATCGTCAGGCTCCTGCCGCCGCAGATCGGGCACCGGCCTCGGCAGCCTGCGCATCGGCCAGCACCGAGCCGAGGTAGGCCTCCTGAACGCGTGGGTTGGCGCGCACCGCCTCGGGCAAGTCGAAGGCGATGACCTCGCCGTAGACCAGCACCGCGATCTTGTCGGCGAGGCCGAACACGACGCCCATGTCGTGTTCGACCGTCAGCAGCGTCTTGCCGACGGTGACTTCGCGGATCAGGTCGATGAAACGCGCGGTCTCGCTCTTGCTCATGCCGGCGGTCGGCTCGTCGAGCAGCACGACATTGGCGCCGCCGGCGATCGTCACGCCGATCTCGAGCGCGCGCTGTTCGGCATAGGTCAGGTTCATCGCCAGCGTTTCGCGCTTGGCGTCGAGCTTGATCATGTGAAGGA
>JBDSAB010000430.1:0-2943 GCA_039922395.1 Caldimonas sp. | reverse complement strand
GGTAGTCGCGAACCACGTTGTCGTGCTTCAAGGTGACGCCTTCGTTCTCGCCGGCCTTGACCGCGGTGACGTGATCCTGCTCGGTGACCGCCCAGTAGGCGGCCAGGCGCTTCGGCGCGTTCGGCGTGGCGGCGATGGTCGCAACGACCCGGCGGCCGTCGCGAACCAGTTCGAGGTCGACCGGTGCGGCTGCGCTGCGTGCCTGCAGCGGCGTTGCGATCGATGACCAGTCCTTGCGATCGGCGCCGTCGACCACGACCTGCGGCGTGTAGCTGAAGCGCGCGCCGCTCACTTTCTGCTGCTCGGCCTGGCGCTGCGTGTAGGCCGGGCTCGCGAAGCGATCCTTCCAGCCGAGGCGGTCCCAGTAGTCGACGTGGAAGGCGAGGGCGATCGTCTGCGGATCGGTCTTCAGCTTGGACAGCCAGCGGTCGGCCGGCGGGCAGGAGTTGCAGCCCTCCGAGGTGTACAGCTCGACGACCGGGGTGACGTGGCGCGGGCTCTTCGCGCTGCAGGTTTCGGCGGCTTGAGCCGTCATGGCCGCACCGACCAGGAAGCCGACAGCTGCAAGCGCGCTGGCGACGCATCGACCGCGTGCGCGCGTCGATCTGCCGTCGAGGCGGGCGTTCCGGTGGTGGGGTGAGGCGTGGTTTTCGAACGAGGGATCGCGCGGCGCATGGGTCATGGTGTCTCCGGTAAATCCTTCCTGAAGTCGAGCCGCAGCGTCACTTCTTACAACTTGCGTCCGGCGCGACGCAAGACATCGCGGGCGGCCGCCAAAAAACTGCTTTGCTCCGAAGTCCCGCATCCAAACGAACAAGCCCTGCGTAGGACTCGCGAGACGGGTGGCCTGCCAGGCCCACGTCGACCCGGACCGGATCGATTCCGGCGCGGAATTTTCCAACACTGGAGCAAGGAAGACCATGAAAGCATATTCCCACCCGCGCACGCGTCTGCTGCCGATCATCGCCGCCATCGGCACCCTGTGCGCCGCCGGCAGCATGCCGGCGCAGGCCTCGAGCCACCGCGAAGCGCCTGCCATCACCGGCATGCCAAAGGTCGACGCCACCGACTTCTACATGTTCAACAGCTACGAAGGCGTTGCGGCCGACGGCAGCGGCGGCCGCTCGGGCTACGTCACGATGATCGCCAACTACGTGCCCTTGCAGGATCCGTACGGCGGACCGAACTACTTCAAGATGGATTCGAACGCGGTCTACGAGATCCACATCGACAACGTCGGCGACGCGAAGGAACACATCACGTTCCAGTTTCGCTTCACCAACACCTCGAAGGGCAAGACCCTGCCGATCGACGGTAAGGAGGTCGCGATCCCGCTGACTCAGTTCGGCCAGGTCACCGACGGCAGCGGCACGACCCTGAACGTGACCGAGGCCTACACCCTGACGATGATCACCGGCGACCGTCGCGCGAACGGCAAGTCCGGCAACCAGATCAGCGGCACGGCCGCCGGCGGCGGCGCGGCGACGACGACGTTCGTCAAGCCGTCCGACAACATCGGCACCAAGACGATTCCCGACTACGCAGGCTATGCCGGCAAGTTCATCTATACGATCACCATTCCGGGCTGCTCGTCGCCGGGCAAGGTGTTCGTCGGCCAGCGCAAGGACCCGTTCGCCGTCAATCTCGGCACGATCTTCGACTTGGTCAACGTCCCGAGTGCGGCCTTCCTGCTTGACAACAACAACAAGGATGCCGGCGCCGATGATCTCGCCGACAAGAATGTCACCTCGCTGGCGCTCGAAGTCCCCGCCGCGTGCCTGGTCGGCAGCGGCAACAAGGTGATCGGCGGCTGGACCACGGCCAGCGTGCGCCAGGGCATGCTGCGCAACGGCTCGCCGAAGAACGGCTACGACAACGCGTCGGTCCAGGGCGGTGCATGGACCCAGGTCTCGCGCCTCGGCATGCCGCTCGTCAACGAGGTCGTGATCGGCCTGAACGACAAGGACGTGTTCAACGCATCCTCGCCGTCCGGCGATGGGCAGTTCGCCACCTACGTGACGAACCCGACGTTGCCGAAGCTGCTCGAGATCGCGCTCGCCGCACCGAACATCTCGCCGACCAACTTCCCGCGCAACGACCTGGTCACGACCTTCCTGACCGGCATCGTCGGCGTGAACCAGCTGTCGACCGTGACCGGCTCCGAGATGCTGCGCCTGAACACCGCGATTCCGGCCAAGCCGTATGCGATGCAGAACCGGCTGGGTCTGCTCGGCGGCCTGCTGGCGGGCGGATCGAACCCCGACCTCGCCGGCTATCCGAACGGGCGCCGTCCGAACGACGACGTGGTCGACATCTCGCTGGTGGCGGTGATGGGCGGTCTGTGTGTCGCGAACGGCGACGGCGACACCTACAAGTTCGGTGCGGCCTGCAAACCGGGGGCGGTACCGCTCGGCACCGCCGCGTTCGCCCTGCACGACGGGGTCGACCAGGCCGGTGCAAAGGTGAAGGCGGCCGGCCCGCTGCTGCCGGGCTTCCCGTATGCCGGCACGCCGCTGCCGGGCGCGAAGTAATCCGTGGCACCCAAGGAGCATCCCATGAAGAAGACCTTGCTCGCATCCTTGTGTGTCGCCGGCGCCCTTGCCGCGTGCGGCGGCGGCGACGACACGCCACCTGCCACATCGCAGGTCCCGGCCAGCGCCAGCGAATCGACCGATGGTTTCGTCAGCTACCTGAAGGCGCTGGTCGCTTCCGATGCCGAGACGCTGCCGCCGGTCGACGTCAGTGCCGTGGCGCCGCCGGCGGACGATACGTCGCCGCCGACACCGGTGAATTGACCGCTCGACGGCCGATAGCGTCGTGATCCAATTCAGGCGGCAAGTCGCGATGCTTGCCGCCTGAATCTGTTCTGGAATCTCACGTGTCCTTTCAATCCTTCATCGGTCGACTGCTGATCTGCGCCGCACTGGGTCCGCTCGCGTGGCC
>JBDSAB010000429.1:0-11432 GCA_039922395.1 Caldimonas sp. | reverse complement strand
CGGCCGCGAGTCGTCGCCGCATTCCAGCCGTTGGCATCGAGCTGAGCCCTCGGACCGCCTGACACCGATGGAAATCGACTCCGCCGGGCCTTCGCGCTCAATCCAGCGGCTACGCGACACAGTGTTGTTAAGCTGATCTTGCGAGACCAGGCGCCCGATGCGTTGCCGCTTGGCACGCTCAGCAAACGTGTATCTAATGCGCCCGGCGGCGAGTCGGACTCCGCATTTGGCCCATCTGCCCAGGAGCGGTGATGCGTGAAGCACCAGAGACGGACTACTTGGTGGTCGGCACCGGCGCGGCGGGCATGGCCTTCACCGATGCCTTGCTGAGCCACTCCGATGCCACCATCGCTCTGGTCGATCGGCGCCACGCACCCGGCGGGCACTGGATAGACGCCTACCCCTTCGTGCGCCTGCACCAGCCGTCCGCCTTCTACGGCGTGTCGTCCGTGCCCCTGGGGCGAGACACGGTGGATCAGACCGGCATCAACACCGGTTCTTACGAAGCGGCAGGTGTGGACGAATTGCGCGCGTACTACGCGCAGGTGATGGACCAGCGCTTCCTGCCGACCGGCCGGGTGCGCCATCACCCTTGCAGCGATCACTCGATCGGGGCCGATGGACGCCACTTGATCACCTCGCGACTGACCGGCACCGTGCAGCCGGTGCGTGTGCGGCGGAAAGTCGTCGACACCGGCTATCTCGAAGGGCAGATACCCGCCACAAGCCCGCCGCCATTCCAGGTGGCCGAGGGTGTGCGCTGCGTGGCCGCCGGCGACATCACGCGCGTGGCCGACCGGCCGGAGCGGTACGTGATAGTCGGCGCCGGCAAGACCGCGCTGGACACCTGCGTTTGGCTGCTGTTGCAAGGTGTCCCGGCAACCGCCATCCAGTGGGTCAAGCCCCGCGAAGCGTGGTGGGTGAACCGGCGCTTCAACCAGCCGGCGGACGGCTTGCCCGAATTCTTTGCCGGCATCGGCCTGCAGTTCAAGGCCATGGCGCAGGCGAGTTCGGTTGATGAGGTCTTCGCCCGGCTCGAGGCCGACGGCTTCTTCCTGCGCGTGGACACCAAGGTGGCGCCCACCATGTGCCGGGGCGCCATGGTCAGTGAGGCTGAGTTGGCATTGCTGCGCCAGATCGAAGACGTGGTGCGACGGGGTCAGGTGCGCCGCATCGAGCCAGACCGCATCGTGTTCGACGATGGCTCCGTCTCCACGAGCCCCGGTACGCTGCATGTGCACTGCGCTGCCGTGGGGCTGGCGCGACCGGCACTGCGTCCTATCTTCGAGACCGCCAGGGTGACAATGCAGCCACTGTTCTGGGGCTTCGCCTGCTACCCGGCCGCGCTGCTGGGCGTGATCGAGGCCTCCATCTCCGACGACGCCGAGAAAAACCGCGTGTGCCCGCCGATCCGCTACTGGGACGAGCCACGTGACTACCTGTCGTCTTATCTCGCTTTGATGGCGCATGAGCGCGCGCGCACGCCACATCCGGCAGTGGTGAACTGGGCCAAAGGCACTCGACTCAATCCGATGTCGGGTTTGAGCGCCCATCGCGAGCACCCGCTGGTTGCGCAGACGTGGGGTGACCTTAAGCAGTACGGCGCCGCCGCCGCGGCCAATGTCGTCAAGCTGCTCAAATGACAACGGTTCCATCACTGCGCCCTAGGCAGCGCGTAGGCTGACGTTCGCGGTCGACAGCTTCTGGCCCCAAAGTGTGAGTACGCGGCACACCCGTTAAGCCGCCACTGGCAATGGGTACCCTCCTCCGAGTGGCTGCTCCCGAAGCACGCCTCTGAGACCAGACTCGGACAGAACCGGTCCTCCATAGCCCCACAAGAGACGCGCTGGTTAAGAAGCGCACGGACAGCAGCCAGGGGATGCGGGCAGCGTTAGCTTTCGCTGACTGATGCAATCTGGCCGTCCGATGTGAACGCGCAGCAATAAGCGAATGTGGGCAGGTCGATTTGACTCCGCTGAACCGAGGTAAGGTCAGGTCGTCGGGCGAAGCACCGAGCAAGACCTGCACGCCGGTCGCAACGCTACACAAAATATCGAGATTATCCTTAATGTCGAAATTGTGTTGACTTCGATTCCTTGCCTTTGCATACTGAATCGATCAGTTTGCAAGCTGGCTCACCAAGGATCTCATGAAGCAACATCCCCAAATCGATGGTCGCCGTCGGTTCCTTTCGGGTACCGGCGCCATGGCAGTCGGTGCAATTGGCCTGCCGTTCGTGACCACAAAGGTGCGCGCCGCAGGCCAGTTGGTGTTCGCCGGTTTCGGGGGCGCCTACCAAACCGGCCAGCAGAAGGCCCTGTTCGAGCCATTCGAGAAAGAGACTGGCATCAAGATCGTTCAGACGACTGGCGTCGACCTGGCGAAGCTCCGCGCCCAGGTTCAATCCGGAAACGTCGAGTGGGACTTCGTGTCGCTGCCCGACCGTCTGCGCTACACGGCGGTGCGCGACGGCCTCGTCCTTCCGCTCGACTACGGCGTGATCGACGCCCGCAAGATCGTGCCGGCACTTGTCACGCCCCAGGCCGTTGGCGGCGTCACGATTCCAATGCTCATGGCGTACAGCACGAAAGCGTTCGCCGGCAAGACTCCGCCGCGGACCTGGAAGGACTTCTGGAACATTGACGGCCTGCCCGGGCAGCGCGGCATGTACAACGGAGCTGTCTACTCGCTCGAGTTTGCGCTGATCGCCGACGGCGTACCGAAAGACAAGCTCTACCCGCTCGATCTCGACCGGGCATTCAAGAGCATGGACAAGATCAAGTCGCGGGTCATCTGGTGGTCGCAGATGGCCCAGCCAGGACCACTGCTGCAAAGCGGAGAGATCGTCGTCACGCCGTCCGTGCGCGCGATCACTGCCATGCTGGAAGGCGAGCCGTTGGCCGTCAGCTATGACGGCGCAGCACTGACCTACGAAGCATGGGTCGTGCCGAAAGGCACAAAGAACAGCGCCGACGCAATGAAGTTCATCAACTTCGCGCTGCAGCCAAAGCAGCAGGCAGAGCTGACCAAGTACATCGCCTACGGCCCCACCAACAGCGACGCCGCCGGCCTGGTCGACCCGAAGGCGCGTCCCCATCTTTCGTCGAATCCCGAGAACGCGGCGAAGGGCTTCCTGCTCAGCGGCGACTACTGGGGCGCCAACCTGGACAAGGTCACCGAGCGATGGAACGAGTGGCGCCTCTCCTGAACGGTGGCCGAAACGCAAATGACGATCCAGAAAGGGCTCGACGCCCTCGGTATCACCCTGCCGTCCGTTCCGAAACCGGTTGGCAACTACCGACCTGCCAAGCGCGTCGGTAGCCTTGTGTTCACATCCGGCCAGACGGCACGCATCAATGGCGTGCGCCGCTTCGTCGGCAAGGTAGGCCGCGAGGTGTCTGATGAAGACGCGTACCAGTCTGCACGCGACGCCGCGTTGAACTGCCTGGCTTGCGCCGCCTGGGCCGCAGGCGGCATTGACCAGCTCGTCACGGTCGTCAAAGTAACGGGTTTCGTCAACTGCATCGACGGCTACGAGAAGCAGCCAGCCGTCATCAACGGCGCATCCGACTTGTTCGAGGCCTTGTTCGGCCCAACCGGTGCACACGCGCGCTCTGCCATCGGTGTCAACGCGCTCCCCTCGAACGTGTCGGTTGAGCTCGAAGTCATCTTCGAGGTTGCGTAGCGCCGCGTGACTCGTCGACGCGCCACGCGCCGGCATCCATAGCAAACAGGCCACCGAGTGCACGCTGCCGCGTTGGAGGTGAACCACCTCCAAAAGGTCTTCGGCGACAGCAAGGTCGTCGACGATGTCTCGTTTACGCTTGCCGGCGGTGAGCTCCTGACCCTGCTCGGCCCGAGCGGCTCCGGCAAGACGACGACGATGCGGATGATCGCCGGTTTCGAGCGACCGACCTCGGGCAGCATCCGGCTTGGCGGCTCGAGCATCGTCGAGCAACCGGTGCACCATCGAAACATCGGCGTCGTGTTCCAGCAGTACGCGCTGTTTCCGCATCTCAACGTCTCTCGAAACGTCGCGTATCCGCTCGAGATGCGGCGATTGTCGAAGTCTGAGATCAGCCGCCGGGTTGCCAGCTCGCTGGCGATGGTGCGCTTGACCGGTTTCGAGGGCCGGCTACCACGCGAGCTGTCGGGCGGCCAGCAGCAGCGGGTGGCACTGGCCCGCGCGATCGTGTTCGAACCGCGCTTGCTATTGATGGACGAGCCGATGGGGGCGCTCGACAAGCGCCTGCGCGAAGTCATGCAGGTGGAGATCCGGGACTTGCAGCGCCAACTCGGTATCACGACCGTTTCGGTGACCCACGACCAGGTCGAAGCGCTTGTAATGTCCGACCTCATCGCGGTGCTCGATCGTGGCGTCCTGCAGCAACTCGGCAAACCCCTCGACGTCTATCAGCGGCCGGCGAACCGCTTTGTCGCCGACTTTCTTGGCGAGTCCAACCTGCTGGAGGTCGAGCGCTGGCACGTGCGCGACGGTAGACCAGCCGCGGTTTCGAAGCGCGGCCTCTCCACGTTTGCCGATTCGCAGACGACGGCCAATGGGCGGCCGAGCAATTGGCTGGTGATCCGGCCCGAGAACATCGGCATCGGCGCGGTGGCGCAGGATCTCCCTAACCGCTGCGAGGGCGAAGTCAAGGAGTCCTTGTACGTCGGCGACCTCGTGAAATACAAGGTTGCGACAGAAGGTGGTGAGCAGCTCATCGTCAAGGCGCTGGCATCGTCGGGCGAGCCGACCAAGGTCGGAGCTCGCGTCTCGCTCGGTTGGCGGTCGGAACACTGCCTGCCTGTCGCGGCATGAGCGAAACCATGACGGCATCGCTGCAGCGCGACGCGGAACGAGGGCATGCGGTCGCCCCCCGCAGGCGCCCGAGCCTCGACACCGTGCTGCTGGTGGGCCCTCCTCTGCTCTTCATTCTGCTGTTGTTTCTGGTGCCGCTCGCTCAGGTTGTCTGGGGCAGCTTCTTTGCGCCCGAATTCACCCTCGCGCACTACACGAAGATCGCCTCCTCGCCGGTCTATGCGAAAGTTTTCTGGCGCACCGTGCAGGTCGCGGTCTACACGACCGCGCTTTGCGTCGTGATCGGCTATATCGGTGCCCTCTTTCTCGCAAGCGTGAGTCCGCGGGCACGCCAGCTCCTGCTGCTGTGCGTGATCGTCCCGTTCTTCCTCAGCATGCTGATCCGCAATTACATCTGGATGGCGCTGCTGCAGCGCACCGGGCTGATCAACCACTACCTGTTGGCATGGGGCGTCATCGAGGAGCCGCTGGCCCTCATGTACAACGAGTTCGGCATGCTCGTCACGATGACCAACATGCTGCTGCCGTACACGATCTTCCCGATCCTGAGCGCGCTGCTCGCCATCCCGCCGGCGCTGGACGACGCATCGGCCAGCCTAGGCGCGGGCCGACTGCGCAGCTTCCTTCGCGTGACGCTGCCGTTGAGTCTGCCCGGCGTCGCGGCCGGCGGCTTGCTCGTCTTTATCGTCGCGCTCGGTTTCTTCATCACCCCGGCTCTGGTGGGCGGCCCGAAGCAGATGATGATTTCGAACGTCATCGACTTCAACGTGCGCGAGCTGCTGAATTGGCCGTTCGCGTTCGCGCTCGCCAATGTCCTTTTGTGGGGCACGCTGATCGTCTATTTCATCCATGTGAAGCTGGTCGAGGGGCGCCTGCCGCGCTCGGTCCTTGCGTGAATAGACGTTCGCGCTTCGTCTCGACGCTCGCCGCAGTCCCCGGCGTCCTGGTGCTGTTGTTTCTCGTCGCACCGGTGCTGGCGGTCATTCCGATGTCGTTCAGTCCGTCGTCGGTACTTGAGCTCCTACCAGACGCTCCCGGCTGGAGCCAGTACCGGCGCTTCTTCGACAGCCCAGACTGGATGCGCGCGCTCGCGATCTCGACGCAGGTGGCGCTTGGCACGATGCTGCTCGCCACTGTCGTCGGCGTACTTGCCGCACTGGGACTGTCGCGGCTCGGTCGGCGCACGCGGTCGATCATCGAGGCGCTGCTGATCCTGCCGAGAATTGTCCCGACCATCGTGTTCGCCGTCGCTGCCTACAGTCTGTATCTGAAGTTCGGGCTGGTCGGCAGCGTCGCCGGGCTGGTCCTCGCCCACAGCGTGTTGGCGACTCCGTTCGTCGTCGTGTTCGTCGGCAGCGCGCTGCGCGGCCTCGACCCGACACTTGCCGAAGCTTCGCTTAGTCTGGGTGCCAGCCCGTTTGCAACGTTCTTCCGCGTGGTCTTCCCGCAGATCAGGCTCGCAGTGGCCGGCAGTGCGCTGTTTGCCTTCAACGTCTCGTTCGACGAAGTGGTGGTCACGCTCTTCATCAGCGGCCTGCGTACTAAGACACTGCCCGTCAAGGTGTGGGACGCGATCCAGTACGAGATCACACCGATCCTGCCCGCAATTTCGACACTCGTCGTCCTGACCACCCTGCTTCTTCTGGTGCCGATGTTGGTCGCAACAAGCCGGCGGGCCGGATCGATCACACCCTAGTCAACCAACTCACGGGACTTCCTTGGCCAATTTCACCGGCTTTACCTGCGTCGGCTGCCGCGCAACCTACCAGGCCACTCAGGACCTGCTGCTCTGTCCTGCTTGCGGCAATCTGCTCGAGGCCAACTACGACCTGCCAGGACTGCGAGAGCGCCTCGATCGGGACGCCATTGCTGCTCGCCCGTCCGGCGTGTGGCGCTGGCGCGAACTGTTGCCCGTCGTTGACGACAACGCCATCGTCACGCTCGGGGAAGGCGATACGCCGATGCTGCGCTGCGACCGCCTTGCGCGGGCGGTCGGGGTACGGGAACTGTGGGTCAAGTCGGACGCGAGCAATCCGACTGGCTCGCTGAAGGACCGCTCGATCACAGTTTCGGCGACCAAGGCAGTCGAGTTCGGGTATCGCGTGCTGTCGTGCGACTCGACCGGCAACAAGGCGTCATCGGTTGCCGCGTACGCGGCGCGGGCCGGACTTGACAGCGTCGTGTTCTGTCCCGACGACACGCCGATTCCGAAGGTGACGCAGGCCCTCTTCTTCGGCGCGAGGCTGATCCGCGTCCACGGGCATTACTCGCAGATCAACGCGATGTACCGCAAGCTGATCCACAGCGGACAGGTCAACTGGTACGACTGCGGGACCGACAACCCTTTCCGATACGAAGGCAAGAAGACGTATGCGTATGAGATCGCCGAACACTTTGGCTGGCAGCCGCCCGACCACGTGATCCACCCGGCCAACGGCGGGATGTCCGTCGCTAAAACGTGGAAGGGCTTTCAGGAACTCCAGACGCTCGGCTGGATCGACCGCGTCCCCAAGATGACGCTGGTGCAGGCCGCCAGCTGCGACCCCATCGTGCGTGCTCATGCGGCGGGTGCCCCGACCGTCGCGCCGATCGTTAAAGGTCCCACAGTGGCCAGTGCGCTCGCCGGCGCTGATCCGGGGCTGCTAGGCGCGCGCGCGCTGGCGGCGGTGCGGGATTCGGGTGGCACCGCGGTCGGTGTCGAGGACAGCGAGACTCTTGAAGCGATGGTGTCGCTTGCCAAAGAAGGTCTCTTCATCGAACCGAGTGGCGCGGTGGCAATTGCGGGCTTGGCCCGGTTGCGCGCCGCAGGAGATGTTCAGCCCGACGATTGCGTCGTCTGCGTCGTGACAGGGTCCGGCTTCAAGGACTTCGACGCCATTGCGAGCCGCGTCGTCATTCCGAATGAGGTCGTTTCCGACTATGCCGAGTTGGTCCGGGCGGCGCTCTCGGTCGGCTGATGCCAACGCCTGGCATGGCCGAACCCTTCCCTTCCCGTTTGGTCACCGCTTCGTGACGCCTTATCTGAGAGGATGATGATGCAATTTTTCAAACTGTCTAGAGTACTCAAGCTCACTGCCGCGGTCTGCGGGTTCGCAATGGCAAGCGCCGCCCAGGCGGATCGGCTTTCCGAGATCAAGGCACGCGGATCGCTGATCTGCGCCACGCTCGCTGCCAACGAACCACTCGGCTACCCGGATCCTCAAACTCGCAAGATCGTCGGCTTCGATGTCGACATGTGCGAAGCGCTGTCCAAGCAGATGGGGCTCAAGTTCGAGCACAAGCCGATCTCGGTCGAGGCGCGGGTGCCCGAGCTCACGCTTGGCCGTGTCGATGTCGTCTCGGCGGCATTCGGCTATACCAAAGAGCGCGCCGAGCAGGTCGAGTTCACCGCTTCGCACTACCAGACGCCGATCAAGCTGATCGTCCCGGTCGACAGTGGCCTCGAGAAGGTCAACGATCTCGCCGACAAGAAGATCAGCGCGATCAAGGGCTCGACGCTAGAGTTGTTTGCCCGTCGTGTGTTGCCTAACGCCACGGTGCTGACGTTCCAGGACGGACCGACTGCCTTCTTGGCGTTGTCGCAAGGCAAGGTCCAGGCGATGGCCCAGACGCAGACGGGCGGCATCCGCTACGTCAACGAGACCGACGGCAAGTTCAAGTTCGCCGACGGCAGTCTCGCCTGGGAACCGACGGCGCTCGGCGTCAAGAAAGGCGAGCCCGAGCTGCTCGCCGCCGTCAACGACGCGCTCGACAAGCTCGAGAAGGCGGGCACCATCGATACGCTGTGGGCCAAGTGGTACGGCCCGAGTACGAAGTACAACATCGTTCGCGAGAAGAAGCTGACACCCATCGCGACCTTCAAGTCCTGAATCGGACAGCCGACAGCCGCCATGCGCCGATGGGCAGCCTGAACTTCGACGCCGTCCTGCACGGGCAATACCTTCGCTGGTTAATGCTCGGCGGGGCGACGACCGTCGGACTGTTCGTCGCAGCGCTTGTCTGCGGCTTCTCGATCTCCCTCGTCCTGGCGGCGGTGCGCGCATTGCCTTACCGCTGGGTACAGCGATTGGTCGCAGGGTACGTCAACTACCACCGCAACGTGCCGACGCTGGTCCAGCTTTTTATCTGGTACTTCGGTATTCCGCAGTTGTTGCCGACAAGCACGAGCGCGTGGATTAACGCGCACAACGCGGAGTTCGTCTTCGCTCTGATCGCGCTGTCGCTAAACGTTGCAGCGTACTTGTCGGAGGACCTCCGCAGCGGCCTGCGCGCTGTCTCACAACACCAGGCTGACACTGCACGTGCGCTTGGCATGCGCCACGCGCAGGTGCTGCGCCATGTGTTGCTTCCGCAGGCCGTCCGCTTCGTCGTTCCTTCGCTGATCAACCAGGCGCTGACTCTGTTCAAGACCACGAGTCTTGCAATGGCGATTGGTGTTGCCGAAATCACGTACGCCAGCCGACAGATAGAGAACGAAACATACCGAACCTTCGAGACGTATGCCATCGCGTCGGCGTTCTATCTGGCCGTCTCGTTCATGATCATGCTGGCGGGCGCTTTCTACAACCGTCAGTACCCCCCGATGACGGCCCGCTGACATGGGCGACATTCCAGATATTTTGCGGCTGTACGGCCTGCAATTGCTGATCGGTACCTACCCGAACGGCCCACTCGGCGGACTCGCCTTGACGCTGCTGATGGCGATTGCAGGACTGGTGTGCGCATTCCCGCTCGCCGTCGCCTTGGGGATTGCGAGAACAAGCCGCCTATCCTGGATCGCCTGGCCCGCGTCGGCGGTGGTGCACTGCGTCCGCGGCTTGCCGGTCCTGATGCTGCTGTTTTGGGCCTACTTTGCAATCCCGCTCATCACCGGCAAGTCGATCTCCGGCGTCACGACGGTCGTCTGCGCGCTTGTGCTGTATGAAACCGCGTACATCGGGGAGGTCGTCAAGGCCGGCATTCTCGCCATCCCAGCCGGCCAAGTGGGGGCGGCAAAGTCGCTCGGCCTTAGCTACTTCCAGACCCTGCGCCACGTCGTCTTGCCGCAGGCGTTGTTTCACAGCATTCCGAGCATCCTTAATCAGCTCATCTCGCTGATCAAGAACACATCGCTCGCGTACATCATCAGCGTCAACGAACTGACGTTCTCCGCCTACCAGATCAACACACAGTTGCTGACCAAGCCATTCCAGGTGTACTTCATCCTGGCGGCGATCTATTTTGCGATTTGCTACAGCCTCAGCACGTTGGTCGGACGATTCGAGACCCGGATCAACAATCGCGCAACCCGTCCTGTCCTCGCATGAAAAGTCTTCGCATGCCCTCCCCCAAGGTCTCGCGCTCCAACACAAACGCTAGGCCGCATTAGCCATGCTAGAGACGCAGCAAAGTCCCAAGACACTGGCAGAGGCGGTCTACGCGCGACTGCGAGAGGACATCTTGAGCGGCAAGCTGAAGCCCGGCTCGAAGCTGCGCTTTGCAGATCTTGCAAGGAACTACGAAGCCGGCGTCAGCACGTTTCGCGAGTCGTTGTCTAGATTGACCGCTGACCGGCTGGTCACGGCAGAGGGACAACGCGGTTTTCGTGTCTCTCCGATCTCGTTGAACGAGCTGTGGGACATCACACGGCTTCGGATCGATATCGAGTGCGCTGCGCTGGAGGAATCGATCGACGCCGGCGACGATGCGTGGGAGGCACAGATCCTTTCGTGCCTGCATCGGCTACTGAAACTGGAGGCGCGTGAGGTCAGGACGCCGACCTTGCTGACCGAAGAAGGTGCGCAGCTTCACAAGATCTTCCACATGTCACTACTGGCCGCCTGCCCGTCAATTTGGCGGCTTCGGGTAATCGATGTCTTGTACGACCACTCCGAGCGCTACCGGCGCCTCCAGACGGCGTATCTATCGGCGATGCTGCACTCTTCCGAAGAGCACAGGAGCATTGCCGACACCGTCATCGCTCGCAAAAAGGCCAGAGCTACGGCTTTGCTAAAGATGCATTTCGAGCGGACCGCCAAGCAACTCGGCGAGATCAACGAGCTGTGGACGAACGACACGTGATGCAGCTGCTATTGATGCACATGGATCCGGGCGCTGACATGAAGTGATCCGAATCGCCGACGCGGCTTCGTCGCGCGCCACAATCGCGCCACATAGCGCGCCATGACCCGACCCGTGCGACCCCCTTCGATCGAACGAGACACCCTCTGGGACCGCGCCTATGCGGCCATCAAGTCCGACCTGCTCGCCGGCCGCCTCGCACCCGGTCATCGGTTGGTGCTGCGCCAGGTCGCCGACGACCTCGGCATCAGCCTGACGCCGGTTCGCGATGCGGTGAACCGTCTGATCGCCGAGAAGATCCTCGAGCACGGTGGCCTTGGACAGGGCGGCGGAGCGATCGTCCCGTTGCTCGATGCGAACGAGTTCAGCCAGCTGATGACCGTGCGGATCGCGCTCGAGCCGCCCGCCGCCGCCGCAGCCGCCCTCCACACGACGGCACAGGAACTCGCAGCAGTCGAAGCAGAGCTCACCGAGATGAAGCGCTCGGTCAAGGAGAACCGGACTGACGAGTACCTTCAGGCCCATCACCAGTTCCACTTCCGCATTTATGCGA
>JBDSAB010000428.1:0-9141 GCA_039922395.1 Caldimonas sp. | reverse complement strand
GCTTCGCCCGCAGGATGTCGTCCGGCGTCTGCGCGTGCGTGCAGACGATCAGCGCCGGCAACACCGCCCTCAGCCGCCAGCCGGTGGCGATGCGTTCGAGCTGGCGCACCGCGTTCTGGCCGTCGCTGCCGGCACAGACCAGCGCCGCATAGGGACGGCCGTTGATGCGGTCGAGCGCCGGGTAATAGCAGCGGTCGAAGAAATCCTTCATCTGCCCGGCCATCGACGCCAGGTTCTCCGGCGTCGCGAACAGGTAGCCGTCGGCCTCGAGGACGTCGCGCGGTCCGGTCTGCGCCGCACGACGCAATCTCACCTCGACCGCGGGCTCCGCAGCGGCGCCCTCGGCCGCGGCCTGCACCATCTGCTCGGTGCCGCCGGTCATCGAGTGGTACGCGATCAGGAGCGTCTTCATGCGGGAATCGAGGATAGTTGACCCCGGTTCAGTCAGGGGAGACCGCCAGATGCTGGGTTCCGACGTGCGCACCGCACGCGCCACGTGGACAGTCGCGCTCGTCGTCCTCGCGATCTACGCGACCTATTCGATCCGCCGCACGCTGTTCGTCTTCGTGCTCGCGGTGTTCTTCTCGTACCTGCTGTCGCCGCTGGTGCGGCGGCTGCGCCGGCACGCGCCGAAGCGGCTCTCGCACACCGCTTCGACGGCCATCATCTTCGGCCTGCTGATCGCCGCGATCGCCGCGCTGCTCGCGCTGATCGCTCCACCGATCATCGACCAGGCGTCGAAGCTGTCGGAGCAGTTGCCTGAGCTGGTGCGCGGCTCGAACGTGATCGACCGCCTGCCGCTGCCCGAATGGCTGACGCCGTACCGCGACCGCATCATCGAGTTCGTGCGCGAGTACGTCGCGACCGGAACCGCGGCAGCCGTGCCGCTGGCGCGCCAGGTCGCGCACGTCCTGTTCCTCGTCGCGGCAAACATGCTGTTCGTCGTGCTGATTCCGATCCTCGCGTTCCTGATGATCAAGGACGGCGCGACGATGCGCGAGCGCTACCTGCAGTGGGCCGGCGGCCGCGTGCACGCGCCGTTCTGGCGCCACCTGGTCGATGACCTCGACCGGATGCTCGGGCGCTACATGCGCTCGCTGCTGATCCTCTCGCTCGCGGCGAGCGTTGCCTACGCGATCGCGTTCAGCATCGTCGGCATGCCGTACGGCCTGCTGCTCGCGGTGGTCGCCGGCTGCCTCGAGTTCATCCCGGTCGCCGGTCCGCTCGCAGCGGCGGTCTTCGCGCTCGCGGTGGCCGCGCTGACCGGCTTCGACCACCTGCTTCTGCTGGCGCTCTTCCTCGCGGTCTACCGGTTGTTCCAGGACTACGTGCTGAACCCGATCCTGATGAGCGACGGCGTCGCGGTGCCGCCGCTGCTGGTGCTGTTCGGCCTGCTCGCGGGCGAGGAGATCGGCGGCATCGTCGGCATCTTCCTGGCGATACCGGTGCTGGCGATCGTGCGCATCGTCGTGATCCGCCTGGCGCACGAAGCGCGGATGCGGCGAGCGGCTTCTTGAGGATCAGGGCGGGCCTCGATCCAGTCGACGCTCGCCGGTCCGACAACGGTGGGTGGCCACCGGGCCATACGTAGTCAGCCGCTGCGCAACCCCTGCGTTCGCCGCAGAATGTGAAGCCTCGCGCACCCGCGCGACCCAACTTTTCTCACCGGGAGTTCGATGATGTTGCACCCGATCCGGACCGCGATGGCCCTGCTTGTTTCGACCTGCTTCGTCAGCGCGGCATTCGCCCAGACCGCGGCCTCGTCGCCGTCGCGCGCGGACGTCAAGGCCGAGACCCGCGCCCTGGAGAAGGCCGGCAAGCTCGAACCCGCCGGCCCGGGCGGGACGCAGGCCGAGCGCATGGCGCCGCCGCCGAAGTCGACCAAGACTCGCGCCGAGCGCAAGGCCGAGACGGTGGCCGCGAGCAAGAAGGGAGAGCTGAAGCCGGCCGGCTCTGCACCCTCGAAGGCCGAGCGGATGGCTGCCCCGGCGAAGTCAACGAAGACGCGCGCCGAGCGCAAGGCCGAGACGCGCGCGGCCGCGCGCGAGAAGCAATTGACGCCGGCCGGCGAAGGACCGGGCGCGCCGAAGAAGTGAGCGCCGCGCGTACGAGGCGATCGCTACGCGGCGCGGCGCGTTGATGCGCGCGGCATTCGTCGACGTCAACCCAGCGCTGGCCGCGATCGCCAGCCGCCTGCACGGCGCCCAGCCCACGGCCGGGCTCGAAATCGAGCTCGGCCGGGCCGACATCACGCCGGACGAACTGCCGGATGCGATCGCCGGCGCCGAGATCGCGGTCATCGACCACACCAACCTGCCGGAAGCGGTCGCGCGCCGCTGCACCGGCCTGCGCCACGTGGTCTTCCTCGGCACCGGCGCGCGCAGCTACATGAACCCGGAAGCGCTGGCGGCGCTCGGCATCGAGCTGCACATCATCAAGGGCTACGGCGACACCGCCGTCGCGGAATGCGCGATGGGCCTGCTGTGGGCAGCGGCGCGCGGCTACGCGGCGATGGACCGAGCGATGCGCGCCGGCCAGTGGCTGCGCAGTGAAGGCATGCAGCTCACCGGCAAGACGCTCGGCCTGGTCGGCTTCGGCGGCATCGGCGCCGAGATGGCGCGCCTCGCGCTCGGCATCGGCATGAACGTGGTCGCCTGGAATCGCCAGCCAAAGGCATTCCCCGGCGTGCGCTTCGTCGCGATCGAGGCGCTGCTGGCCGAGAGCGACGCCGTCTCGATGCACCTGCTGCTGTGCGACGAGACGCGCAGCTTCCTGTCTCGGGAGCGCATCGCGTCGATGCGGCCGGGCTCGATCCTCGTCAACACGGCGCGCGGCGCACTGGTCGACGAAACGGCGATGGTCGAAGCGTTGCGCTCGGGGCACCTCGCGCACGCCGGCCTCGACGTCTTCGACATCGAGCCGCTGCCGGCCGGGCACGTGCTGACGACCTTGCCGAACGTCACCTTGTCGGCGCACTCGGCGTTCCGCACGCCGGAAGCGAATGTCAACCTGATCGAAGCGGCGTTCGTGCACTGCCGGCGCATCGTCGCCGGCGAAGCGGCTGCAAGTTGATTCGATTGCGATGATCGACCGCGGCTGGTCGGCCCGCGCAGACCGGCCTCGCGAGACCCTACAGCCGAGCTAGCGCGTTGTCGCAGGCGTCGGCCAGCAGCGCGATGTCGTCGGCCGTCGCGCAGAGCGGCGGGTTGATCTTCAGCACGTTGTGATCGGCGCCGCACAGGCCGACGACAACACCGGCCTCGAGCAGACTCTGCTGGAGCCGCTCGGCCTCGTCTGCGGCAGGCTTCCGCGATGCGCGATCGCGCACCAGCTCGACGCCGCGCAGCAGGCCGCGCCCGCGCACATCGCCGATCAGTGGGTGGCGTTCCTGCAGCGCCGCGAAGGCCTTTGCGAAGGCATCACCAACAGTGGCCGCGTTCTTCTGCAACGCGTCGTCGTCGATCGCCCGCAGCACCGCGCGTGCCGCGGCACAGCTGACCGGGTTGGCCCCATAGGTGTTGAAGAACATGCGCTGCGTCATCGACGCGGCGATCTCGCGCCGCGTCACCATCGCGGCGATCGGAAAGCCGTTGCCGATGCCCTTCGACATCACGATCACGTCGGGCACGACGCCGTGCGCCTCGAAGCCCCAGAAGTGCGCGCCGGTGCGGCCGAAGCCGGTCTGCACCTCGTCGACGACGAGCAGGCCGCCCGTCGCCCGCACGCGCTCGGCCGCGCCGGCGAGGTAGCCCGGCGGCATCTCGACGATGCCGCCGTAGCCCTGGATCGGCTCGACGATCAGCGCGGCGAGCGCACCCGAGGTCGCGCTGGCGATCGCGCGATCGAGCTCGCTCAAGTAGCCATCGGCCTCGGCCCCGAACGGCCCGCGGTACGAATGCGGCGCGATCACGCTGACAAACCCGGGCGCGCCGGCAACCGGCTGGCGCGCATGGCCGATGCCGGTCGCCGCCATCGCGGTGAAGTGCATGCCGTGATACGCATCGCGCAGGGTCAGCACCTCGTGATGCCCGCTGTATAGGCGCGCGACCAGCACCGCGAGATCGATCGCCTCCGCGCCGCTGTTGACGAGGTGGACGACCCAATCGTGACCCGCCGGCAGGCGCGCGACCAGATCCTCCGCGAAGTGGCCGGGCTGCGCGTGGTCGTAGACCGTCGTCACATGCTGGATCTCGTCGAGCTGCCCGCGCACTGCGGCGTCGACGCCCGGGTGGCAGTAGCCGACGCTGATGCAGACGTTCTGCGCCATGCCGTCGAAGTAGCGCCGGCCTGCGACGTCCCACAGGTACTGTCCGCTGCCGCGCCGCCAGGCCTGTGGCGCCGCGTAGGCGGTGAAGGTGCCGAGCACGGGTGACAGGAAGCGCTGGCGGCGCGCCGCCATGCGGCCGACGTCCCAGTCGAGCGGCAGCGCGCCAGAGTCGCTCACGGCCGCGGCAAATCAGTAGGTCGCGGCGAGGCGCGACGACTTCTTGCCTTCGGCGTGCACGACCTGCAGCGCGGCCTTCAGGTCGTCGAAATACTCGTTCATCGACGGCGCCTGGATCATCGACATCATCCGGTGGATCGCCTTCGGCTTCTGCACCAGGCCCGGCAGCCAGCCGCGCTGTTCCATCACCTCGGCGACGCGGAAGATATCGGCGTCGTGCGAGCCGAACGCGACGATCGACAGGTGCGGCTCGCCGAGGACATAGAGGCCGGGGATCTCGGCCAGGCCGCGCTTGTACGCATCGACGAAGTCCATCAGCTTGCGGGCGATGTCGCAATAGCCTTCGACGCCGAGGTACTGGAACGTCGCCCACGCGCCGGCGACGCCGCCGGCCGGCCGCGTGCCGACCAGGGTGCCGGTCACGAAGCGGCCGTTCGGCCACTCGTTGAAGTCGAAGTGGTGGTGCTGCGCCTTGTCGGCATCGCGGTAGAACACCGTCGACGCCGGCTTCGGGCAGAAGCCGAACTTGTGCAGGTCGGCCGACAGCGATGCGACCTGCGGCACCGTGAAATCGAAGTCCGGGATCGCACGACCGATCCGCTTCGCGAACGGCGCGAGGTAGCCGCCGACGCACGCGTCGACGTGCAGCCAGACGTCACGCCGCTCGGCGAGCTGGCCGAGCTCGGCAATCGGATCGATGCCGCCGTACGGGAAGTTCGGCGCCGAGCCGACCAGCATGATCGTGTCGGCATCGATCGCGGCGTCGAGCGTGGCAACGTCGGCGCGAAAGTCGGCGCCGACCGGGACGCGGCGGACCTCGAGGTCCATCAGCTTCGCGGCCTTGTTGAACGCCGGATGCACCGACTCGGGCAGCACGAGGTTGCCGCGGTGCTGCGGATCGCCGCGGCGCTTCCGGTTCCAGTCGCGGCAGGTCTGCACCGCCTGGATGATGCTTTCGGTGCCGCCGGTCGACATGAAGCCCTGCGCCGCGTCGGGCGCGTGGAAGAGGTCGAGTGCCATCTCGACGACCTCGTCCTCCATCTTCTTGACGCTCGGGAATGCGCGCTTGCCGCCGAGCGCGTTCTCCGAGAAGAACTCGAGGAACGCATCGCGGCCGACCTCGCTCAGCTCGTCGGTCGCCTTGAACACGAAGAGCGGCACGCGACCGTGCTGCCAGTCGGCGTCACCCGCCTTCGACGCCCGCATCTCGGCGATCACGTCGGCCCGCGAACGGCCTTGCAACGGCAGTGTCCTGCGCATCGGAGAGATCCTTCAGGAGTGAAGAATCAGTATATTCTTCGCGCTCCATGGGACGGCGCATCCTCCTCACGTACGGCGTCCTCGGCTTCGCGTTCCTGTACCTGCCGATCGCCTTCCTGGTCCTGTTCTCGTTCAACGACTACATCATCCCGTCGTTGCCGTTCCGCGGCTTCACGCTGAGGTGGTATCGCGAGCTGAGCTACGACTTCGTGCTCCACGAAGCGCTCTACAACAGCCTGTTCATCGCCGCCTGGACCACCGTCGTCTCCACCGTGCTCGGCACGCTCGCTGCGTTTCCGCTGGTGCGCTGCACGTTCCGCTTCAAGCAGACCGGCCAGCTGCTGGTGATCCTGCCGATGATCATTCCGCACTTCCTGATGGGTGTCGCGCTGCTGCTGTTCTTCGCGTTCGTGAAGATGCCGCTGTCGCGCCTGACGATCATCCTCGGCCACGTCGTCTTCACGTTGCCGTTCGCGGTGCTCATCGTGTCGACGCGGCTGTACGGCTTCGACCGCACGCTCGAGCGCGCGGCCGGCGACCTCGGCGCGAACCCGGCGCGCACGTTCTGGCACGTCACCCTGCCGCTGATCCTGCCCGGCGTCGTCGGCGCCGCGCTTCTGGTCTTCACGCTGTCGATGGACGAGTTCCTGATCACTTATTTCGTCTCGGGCCAGAAGGGCACCTTGACGATGTACATCTGGAGCCTGCTGAAGGACGGCATCGCGCCGCGCGTCAACGCGCTCGCCAGCGTGCTCCTCGGCGGCTCGTTCGTGCTGCTGCTGATCGGCGCGTGGGTGCTCGACCGCGGCAAGGGCGGCCAGCCGAAGCGGGCGGCCGCATCGTGACCGCTTCGCTGCCGGCCGACACCGCGACCGCCGGACACCGCCGTGTCGCGGCGCCGAGCGTCGCCCGAGCCGGCAACCCACCCGCCGTCGAGTTGCGCGGCGTCACCAAGCGCTTCGGCACGACGACTGCGCTCGAAAGCATCGACCTGACGATCGCCAAGGGAGAGTTCTTCTCGCTGCTCGGCCCGAGCGGCTGCGGCAAGACGACCACCTTGAATCTGATCGGCGGCTTCGAGAGCACATCGAGCGGCACCCTGCTGATCGACGGCCAGCCGGTGCAGGACATCCCGGCGCACGCGCGCCCGGTCAACACGGTGTTTCAGAGCTACGCCCTGTTTCCGCACATGAGCGTTGCCGACAACGTCGAGTTCGGGCTGCGGATGAAAGGGGTGCCGAAGGTCGAGCGCCGACGTGCCGCGCTCGAGATGTTGAAGATGGTCTCGCTCGCCGGTTTCGAGGAGCGGCGACCGAGCCAGCTCAGCGGCGGCCAACGCCAGCGCGTCGCGCTTGCGCGCGCGCTCGTCAACCGGCCGGCGGTGCTGCTGCTCGACGAGCCGCTCGGCGCGCTCGACCTGAAGCTGAGGAAGCAGATGCAGCTCGAGCTCACGCGGCTGCAGCGGCAGGTCGGCATCACCTTCGTCTACGTCACGCACGACCAGGAAGAGGCGCTCGCGATGTCGGACCGGATCGCGGTCATGGACCACGGCCGCATCTTGCAGATCGGCACGCCGGCCGAGATCTACGGCGCGCCGGCGAACCGCGGGGTGATGGAATTCATCGGTTCGGTCAATGCGTTCGAAGGCCACATCGCCAGCATCGACGCGGGCCGCGCCACTGTCACGCTCGATGGCGTCGGGCCCATGGCGGCGCACACAGAGGCGCCGGCTGCCGTCGGTGACGCAGTGGCGGTTCTGGTGCGGCCGGAGCGGATCCGGATGTCGGCGACGGCACCGCTCGACAACCTACCGGCGCTCACCGGCACGCTCCAGAAGATCGCGCCGCTCGGCTTCGTCACGCACTGCACCGTGCAGCTGTCGAACCAAGCCGAGGTGCTAGTATTTCGACTCAACAATCCCGACGGCAGCGGCTCGGAAATATTCGCGGAAGGCCAGCGCGTATTTCTGTGGTGGGATCACACCGACGGGCGCATGTTTCCTGCGAACACGCGCATCGACTCCATTGGGACGCCGCAGGCCGCGTCCGCCCTCTCTGGAGACCGACATGACGGTGCACTCGGATCGACGTGACTTCCTGAAGCAGGCTGCGTGGGCGGCCGGAGCGGGTATCAGCGCAAGCGCGCTTGGCACCTGGCCGACGCGCGCCGCCGCGGCCGGCACCGTGAACTGGCTGGCCTGGGGCGGCCACGTCGAGCCCGAGGGGCTGAAGTCGTTCTTCGACACCTCCGGCATCCGCGTCAACCACATCGGCATGAGCGGCAACGCCGAGACGTTCGCGAAGCTGAAGCTGTCGGGCACCGCGCAGTACGACCTGTTCGAGGCCGACGGCCTGTGGCCGGTGCGCTACCAGCAGGAAGGGATGATCGAGCCGATCGACCTCGAGTCGATCCCCAACGTCGCGAAGAACCTGCACCCGGAGTTCAAGCGCATCCCGGCGCTGCAGGCGAGCGGCGGCAAGATGCTGATCGTGCCGTGGGGCTGGAACCCGACGGTGCTGATCTACAACAAGGCCAAGGTCACGTCGCCGCCGGCATCGTACGAGGTGCTGCTCGACCCGAAGTACAAGGGCCGCGTCGGCTTCAGCGACCAGCACGAGTTCATGTGGCCGGTCGCCGCGTTCCTGCTCGGCTACCAGGAGCCGTTCAAGATGAACAAGGCCCAGCTCGACAAGGCCAAGGACATCCTGATCAGGATCAAGCGCAATGCGCCGACGATCTCGAAGGGCTGGAACGAGCAGCTCCGCCTGTACGTCGAGGAGACGGTCTGGATCGGCCTGTCGTCCCCGGGCCGCGCGATGACGATCCAGGCCGCGAGCGGACCGACGATGGGCTGGGAACGGCCGAAGGAAGGCTACTTCGGCTGGATCGACGGCGACATGCTGGTCAAGGGCTCGCCGAACCGCGACGCCGCGCTGGCCTGGATCAACCACATCCACAGCCCCGAGTACGTCGCGATGAATTTCAAGCGGCTGCAGCGCGGTTCGGCCAACCGCGCCGGGGTCGAGCTGATGAAGCAGCAGGGCCTGACCGACATGGTCAAGGCGAACCTGATGGACCAGCCCGATGTCGCGCTGAAGATGCGCCTCATCGAGGCGCCGCCGAACCAGGACGAGTACGCCGCGGCCTGGAACGAGGTCCTCGCCGCCTGATCCGGCGCAGCGCGTGCGCGAAGTGGTCGTGACGCGCTAGGCGCCGGCAGGCGCCGTGGAGGACATGCGCGCGGCCGACCGGTCCCTGCTCTGGGGCCTGGTGCCGATGTTCGTGGTCCAGCTGGCACTCTTCGTGGTGCCGCTCGCGATCATGTTCGTCTACAGCTTCTGGACGACCAAGAACTTCCAGATCGTCACCGAGTGGACGCTGGTCAACTACCGGACGTTCTTCGACAGCTGGACCTACCCGAAGGTGCTGCTGCGCAC
>JBDSAB010000427.1:0-8384 GCA_039922395.1 Caldimonas sp. | reverse complement strand
CCCGCATGGTGGCAGAAGAACAGCGAACAGGTCGCACCGAAGCTGCGGGCGGAGATCGAGCGCGAGGTAGTGCGACTGACACTGGTCAAGGACCAGGTTCGTTCGATCGAGCTGGCGCGTCGGCGCGAGCTGGCAAGCGGTGCGCACCCCATGGTCTCGCAGCTCACGCGCCTGGCGGCCATCGGTCCCACGGGGGCCTGGGTACTCGTGCATGAGGTCTTCGGCTGGCGGCGCTTCTCCAACCGGCGACAACTTGCCGGATGTCTTGGGCTGGCGCCTACACCCTATGCCAGCGGCGACACCGAAACGGAGCAGGGCATCAGCAAGGTGGGCAACAAGCGCGTGCGTGCCTTACTGGTGGAACAGGCCTGGGGCTGGCTGCGCCGCCAGCCCACCAGCGCGTTGACGCTCTGGTTCAACCGACGATTCGCTCATGCGGGCGCTCGTATGCGCCGCGTCGGCATCGTGGCGCTCGCGCGCAGGCTGGCGATCGCGCTGTGGCGCTTCCTACAAAACGGCGAGATCCCTCCCGGAGCTTGCCTGAAGCCAGCGTGAACCTCGAATAGATAGCTTCTCGTGGTCAGTAGCAGCAACTTGATGATGGGTCGATGCGCCCGGCGTCGTGGCGGGTCACTGCTCGTCAGTGGCCGATCAAACAGAAGGGGCGCATCGGTAACTGGAGACCAGCCGGCGTGCTTAGCACGCATGCGGCATGAGGTGTGGGCACCCGTCGCCCACACGGATAGAAGTTGGATCGAGCTAAGCCTCGGACCCATCAAGGTCTCCGACCCACGGTCGAGATGTGCGCAAGCCCGCCCGCCGTGAAGATACAAGGCCCTTGACATCAAGTCCCTCATAGAAGCCATGACGGGGCAAGTTCGTACCAGATGCTGGCTGGGATGTTCCGCCTATGTCCTGCGAGACATAGGCGGAACTATGTCTCGTGCCGAACTATGTCCAGCGCCGCTGTCGACCACCCTGTGCACGCTGTCAAGCAACACGGGACATAGGAAGCACGAGTTACAGGCTCTTCAGGAACGCCAAGAGCGTGTCGTCGGGTCGGTATCGACCCGGCTTGCCCTCGGGTGGAGTGAGCGTGTCGAGGAGCTTTGACTTCATCTCCAAATCTGCGTCGAGGTAGATCTGCGTCGTCTCGATCGACTCATGCCCGAGCCACAGCGCGAGGGTCGGCCGGTCGACCCCCTCTTGCACGAGGTCCATCGCCGTCGTGTGCCGAAGCACATGCGGGCTCACGCGTTTGCGCGCCAGCGAAGTGCAGACCTGGCTGGCTGTCGCTACGTGCTTGGCCACCAGGTATTGCACGCCGTGCGCGCTCAGCAGGCAGCCGCGTGCGTTGGGGAATACTGGTTGATCAGGCGCCCTCGACGGTTCATGCATCCACGCCGACATCACAGCGCGCGAGGCCTTGCTCAACGGCGTACAACGTTCCTTGCGGCCCTTGCCGATCACGCGCACGTGCGACCCGGTTCCAAGAACCACGTCGTCTCGGCGGATGCCCGTCAATTCCGACAGCCGCAACCCAGTCTGCACCGCGATAAGCAGGAATGCATGATCGCGACGGCCGGACCAAGTCCGTTGATCAGGCGCAGCCAGCAGTGCATCGACCTCGGCCCTGCTCAAGAATGGAACCAGCGTCCGAGTGAACTTCTTTGCCGGGATTGCGAGCACCCGGGCAATCTGCGCCGCGTGGGTGGGCGCCTCGTAGGACGCGAAGCGGAAGAACGAATGCACGGCCGTCAACCGCAGGTTGCGCGTCCGAGCCGTAATGCCGCGCGACGCTTCCAGGTCATCGAGAAATGCCGCCACCAGCGGCGCATCAACGTCCTCCAAGGCGAGTGCCGACGGCGCCTTGTGCAGCCGCTTCCTGGCGAACTGCAGCAGCATCTTGAACGTGTCTCGGTACGATGCGACGGTGTGCGGACTGGCCTGGCGCTGATGCATCAGGCGCTGGGTGAAGTAGCGCTGCAGCAGCCCGGCCAAGCTGGTGCCGGCCCTCATGACGCTGCTCCCCAGCGCCGCTCCAGGCGCGCCATGGCATGTGCCATCAGCTCGGGCCAGGCGCTGAGGTACCAGTACGTGTCCTCAACCCGCACGTGACCCAGATACGTCGACAGTACCGGCAGGAGACGAGTGGAATCCTGGCCCGCCTCGTACCAGGCCGTCAGCACCTTCAGCGCGAAGCGGTGCCTAAAGTCATGGAGCCGCGGCCCGTGACTCGCGTCGACTCCGCGCAGGCCGACGCTGCGTGACAGCGTGTAGAAGGTCCGGTGCAGGCGCGCCTGGTCCATCTGGTTGCCGCGATCGGAAACGAAGAGGTATGGCGAGACGGCGGTGCCGAAGAACTCGGTGCGTCGGCGCAGGTAATCCGCCAGCACGTCCCTTGTGGACGGATGCAGCGGAATGAGTCGGATCTTGCCAAGCTTGGCGCCGCGGATGGTCAGCACACCCTGGTCGAGATCGACGTCGCAGACCTGCAGGTTCAGCGCCTCGGACATGCGCATGCCTGTCGTGCTCAGCAAGCCGATCAGGCAATGGAACTTCCACGGGTACAGCGACGTCCGATGCCAGTTGGTCGGCAGCTTCAACGCGGCGGCCAGAAGCTGCTCAACCTCCTCGTCCGAATACAGGTACGGCCTGGCACGGGTTGATCGGTGTGGCAGCAGGCCCATCGGGGGAATCTCCGTCAGGACATCGGTCGCATAGCGGTAGCGCGCGAAGCAGCGGACTGCGCCGAGGCGCCGCGCCCACTCGGCCGGTTGTACCGACGTCGGTTGTTGTGCCCACTCCAATGCGAGTGCCGTCGTGATTTGCGACGACCCGCGCTGCTCAAGGAAATCAACGAACCGCGGCAGCATCAGGCCGGCGTCCACCAGCTTGAAACCCAAGCTGCGGCGCAACTCTAGATAGTCGCGCACGGCCTCTCGTAGCGCGCTCATGACGAACGCCCCGGCCACGGCAGGGCAAGAGGGCGAAGCGCGACAAGGTCCACCTTGGCGTAGATCGACGTGGACAACGGGCTGCGGTGGCGCAGGACTTCGCCGATCTCTGGCAACGACGCCCCGCCTCGCAGCATCCGAACCGCCAGTGCGTGGCGAAACTGGTGTGATCCCTTGTGCGGCGCGTCGACACCGGCACGCTCCAACGCGTTGCGGACGATCGACCCGATGCCATCGGAGCCATGGAGTAAACCTCGATATGGCGCACGTGAGCGCAGGAACAGATGGCGGTCCGCACTCGCGGGCCGGCCTTGCCGCAGGTACGCGGCAATGGCCTCGCCAACGTCGACCGGAACCGGCATCGAGCACTCGTAGCCGTTCTTGCCCCGCACGCGCAGGAGGCCGGCATCCCAATCGATATCCTCCAGCAGCGAGTTGAGGACCTCGCCTCCTCGTAAGCCGAGACGCGCCAGCAGCAGCAGGACGGCGCGGTCCCGCCGGCCGACGGCGGTACTCTGGTCGCAACTGTCGATGACACGCCGTGCATGCTCGGCCGAGATTGCCGTGGGCAGCAGCGGCGTCGTGGACCACGCCGCTACCGCCGGCACTGCGCCGATCAACGCCTTGTTGATCTCGCCGCGATACTCGGCATAACGAAGGAATGCGCGCAGCGCGTTCACAACTTGCTTGAGCGCGCGTGGGCGCAGGCGCCGGGCTTGGTACTGAACGAAGCCGATGATGTCCTTGGAACAGATTGCGCCGAGATTGATGCTGTCGTTGCCGAAGCGATGTACGAGAAAGTCGTGGGCGATGGTCCGGTAGTAGTCAATCGTCGTGGCGGCCAGACCCCGTTCATGCCGCAGGAACTGCTCGAAGCTGGCCACCAGTGCATCGGCAGGGATGACGACAACCGGTGCCGCAGCGCACAGACCTTGCCCACGCAGGTATCTCAGAAGTTGGCGAACGGCAGACGGCTCGTGGCGACGTGGCGTGTCCTGACAGTCGCTGCGAGGGCGATACGGTCGGCGGATGAACTCGTCGACGCGCCTGTCTTGGACGTCCGAAAGTTGGACGCCCTGCGCGTCAAGCCAGGCATCGAACGCTGTGGCGTGCCATCCCTTGGCTCGCACGCAGACGACGGCGTAGCGCTGATCGATCAATGACGTGACGAACGCCGGCAGGTGCGGGGAAAGCGGCCCCGTCGCACGTCGGGCGAGCGCCATCGCGCCCTCCAGGGTTGGCTCCAAGATGGTCTCCTTGCGGGCGACATGCCCGGCAAGGAGGATTGCTATGTACAGCGTTGCTGGCGAGTGGGCCTGGCTGCCTCAGGCGAACGTCGATCGACGGGACATAGTTCGGTAATGGACATAGTTCCGCTTCGTCTGCTGCAATGGTCTGGTCGTCGGCGACATCGTCGAAGACATCCGCATCCCGCACAAGGGCGACATCCAGAATGACGTGATCGAAGGCGCCTTCCGGGTCCTAGAGGATTTCGACGCCGTGGAGGCCTCGAGCGAAGGGATGAAGGCGCTGACCCTGCAGCCCGATGAGGAGCGCGCCTTCGCGACTGCTGCGCTGACCCTGCGGTTCGGCGACCGCAGCGAAGGTCAACCGCCCGCGCCGATCACGGTCGATCAGCTGGTTGAAGCTCGGCGTCCCGAAGACTTCGGCCACAGCCTGTGGACCACGTTTCAGCGGGTGCAGGAGAACGCGCTCAGGGGCGGCCAGCCAGGGCGCAGCACCCAGGGTCGGCGCACTCGGACTCGCGAGGTCGGCAGCATCGATCGCAACGTCAGCTTGAACCGGGCGTTGTGGGTCCTGGCCGAAGAGATGAGAAAGCTCAAGAACTGATCGGTGCGCTGAATTTGACGGTCGATTCAGCGCCCACACCACCTAGCGCCGGCTCGATGATTGAGTCGGCGCTTTTTGCGTGGGTCGCTCCATTTTTTCGCTCGCCGGCCGTGCCGGCTCGCGCTGTCCTTGGCGTGCGTCCGCACTTGGACATGCTCGAGGGCCCGCGTCTGGCCGGGAGACGAAACACGGGCAGATCGCAGTACTTCTCAGGGGGCTGTATGAAGACGCTCGTTCTTGCCAACCAGAAGGGAGGCGTTGGCAAATCCGCAGTGGCGACGTTGCTGGCGCAGTATTTCAACAAGAAGGGCAAGCGCACCCTCGCGATCGACCTCGATCATCAGTCCAACTACGGCAAGGCGCTGATGGCGTCAAAGCGCCCCACGGTTGCTCGCTTCAGCGCCGACCAGTTGTTGACCGAGCCCGCCGTGGTGTTGGAGGCAGCTCCCTTCGTCCTCGTGCCGGCGGCGGACGGCTTGCTCCGCCTGGAGAGTCAAGGGACGCTGCACAACCAGCTCGGCACCAACCTGCGGAATTTCTTCCGTCGAGTCGATGAACAGTTCGATGTCTGCGTCATCGACACCCACCCGATCCCGGACATCCGCTACATCTCGGCGACCGCCTCTGCCGACTTCGTGCTCGCTCCGATCCAGCTGAACCAGGAGGCGGTCGACGGTGTCGCCCTGCTGCTGAGCCATCCGCGGGTCGGCATCCGCAAGATCAAGGCGGTCCTCAACCCGAAGCTGCATTTCCTCGGGCTGCTGCCGGTGGCGGTGGAGGCGACGCCCTTTCAGAAGGCGAACCTGGTTGCGGTACTCGAGACCTATGGAAAGCTCCTGATTCCGCTGAGTGATAAACCCGGGGACGTGGCGCGGATCTGGAAGCGTTCGGCCGTCGCAGAGGCCCAGGCCGATGGACTGCTGCTTTGGGAGATGAAGAAGACAGCGGCCCGGGAGACGTGGAGGGAGATCGAGCCCTGCCTTGAGCGCATCGCGTCGCTTGTCCTGCAGACCGCCGCCCCAGAGCCCGCCGATGCGGTTTAGCCTCGAAGCACTTGAATGGGCGGGCCAGGGGAGCACCGGACGTCCGCTGATGGTCTCGATCGACCAGCTCGATGAGGATTCCGACAATCCTCGCGGCGAAGTCGACGATGTCGACTTGCATGCGCTGGCCGATGACATCCGCCGTCACGGCATCCTGCAGCCGATCGTCGTCCGCCAAAGCGCTGAGGGCGGCCGCTTCTTGATCCGCTTTGGCGCGCGGCGACTTCGCGCCGCGCGGCTGGCTGGCCTCGGCGAGGTGCCGGTCGTCGTGGACGACCGGGAGCTCGACGGCTATGCCCAAGTTGCGGAGAACATCAAGCGGCGCGCCCTCGCTGCGCTCGACCTGGCGCGCTTCATCCAGCGCCGGTCCGAGGCCGGAGACTCTCTGGCGACGATCTCCAAGGGGCTCGGCGTCGACCAGACGACGATTGCTCATCACTTGGCGTTGCTGTCGCTTCCGCCCGTGCTCGACGTTGCGCTGAAAACGCGTCGCTGCCAATCGCCTCGGACACTGTACGAGCTGGCGAAGGTCCATGAGCGCCGGCCCGAAGCCGTCGTCGAGCTGATTGCAGGCCCTGCGCCGATCACGCGTGCTGCGGTCGCCCGCTTGCGGACATCCGTGAGTCCCGGCCCCACCCGGCTCGAGTGTCAGCAGCGGTCGCCGTCACACGCGTCGTTGTCCACAAGGACGTCGGACACCTCGTCGAGCAACGTCATCCTTGGTCAGCTTGAAACCTTGATCGACCGCCTGAAGGCAACTATCTCCAACGAGCAGTCGCGTGACGGACTCCGTGCGCTCCGAGGCCGACTGGAGATCCTGGTAAATCGTTGCGACACATGACGTTGGGTGTCGGACAGTCCGACCCGATGGTGGTGAATTCGCGGCGACTCTGAGTGGAGCAAAGTCGAAGTCTCAACTCGACTTCTCGCCGCCTGGTCACTAACGCAGCTCGATACGGCTGACGCTCTGCCTCAGAAGCACTGATCAGGGTCGGACAGTCCGACCACTGCCGGGACGCCTGTTCCAGCCACTTCCTCAGCGTCAGGTTATGGCGCGCATCACGAGTGCTGGTCGCCTCGACCTCGCGCCACCGTTGCGGAGTTCATCGGCGGTCGGACAGTCCGACCTACCAGAAAATGCAACGCAAACCGATCTCGTCAACGCTCGCGCTCGGGGTCGGACTGTCCGACCCCTCACATCCTGATCTTGTGTGGGCGCTGAATTTCGAGATCGATTCAGCGCCTCGGATGCTTCGGTCCTCGACGATATTGAGTACGGAGGTGAGTGCAGGATAGGCGGCATGCCGCCGATTTAAGAACTCCTCCGCTTCGTCGCTTTTCGTCGGTCATGAACAACCTCTCCAACGACTTCGTGACCGTCGACATGCGCGGTCTCAAGGCTTCGCTAGTCGAGGGAGCGCGATCCGAACGGGTGAGTGCCTCGGTCATCGTTCGGCGAGCCGTCGCACGCGAACTGAGGACAGATGTGCCGAACTTATCCGGGCCTCGCGGCCTCTCTGGCCCAGAGTCAACGAAGGTGTCGATTCGCCTCACAGCGTCCGAGGCGCAAGTCCTTGCCGCTCGTGCCAAGGCAGACGGCGTTTCCATGGGTACGCTGCTCGCTAAGTTCACGGCCGAGGTCCCTGCTTTGCGCAGCAGCGGAACCCGTGTCGATGTTTTGGTCGCGCTGGTGGCGTCCAGCGCTGAGCTCTCGACACTGAATCGAAACCTCCATCACCTGACACTGCTGCTTCGGCAAGGCTCGGTTCAGGCCGCTCGGGAGTATCGAGCCACGCTCGAAACTTTGGCCGACGAGGTCCGGGCGCACTTGCGCCTGGCGTCTTCCGCCTTGGCGGACGTTCGACCGCGGCGAGCTGCAGCGAGTGCCGTCGATCGCTGCAACCCCTGATCCGGAGATTCAAATGACTCAGCCTTCCTCAATTGACGGCGTCCTCATTCGATGGGGTGACCGGCTCTTTTATCCCGGCAACCGCATCGTCAGAACACCGCAGCAGCCGAAGCTTAGAAGTCGAGGAAAGGACCGTGCTGTTGAACTTCGAGCGCGTATGGAAGCCACCGTCCTGCGCCGAGCGCCGCAGGTCATGGTCAAGGTCACGGGAGGTGGGCGTGGAATGAAGGCGATCGCTGCTCACTTCCGGTACATCAGCAAGAACGGACGTCTGGAGATCGAGGACGAGCGCGGGCAGGCCAGTCGGGGACGAGAGGCGGTGACGGAACTTGCCGAGGACTGGCGCTTTGGAGGTTCGCTGATCGAAGAAACTAGCGATCGTCGCGAGGCCTTCAACGTGATGCTGTCGATGCCGAGGGGCGTTGACCCATTGATCCTGCAGCGTGCTGCGCGCGAGTTCGCAAAGGAGGAACTCGGTGATCACAAGTACGTCATGGTCTTGCACGACCACCAAGCCAACCCGCACGTGCACATCAGCGTCCGGGCGGAGTCGAAGCACGGTAAGCGGCTCAATCCGCGCAAGGCCGACCTGCACCGCTGGCGGGAAACGTTTGCGGAAAAGCT
>JBDSAB010000426.1:0-4582 GCA_039922395.1 Caldimonas sp. | reverse complement strand
AACGACGAGCTCAAGGCGCTCGCCGAGTCCTGCGGCTTCACGCCAAGGCTGTGCCGCCCGTACCGCGCCAAGACCAAGGGCAAGGTCGAGCGCTTCAACTCCTACCTCAAGGGCAGCTTCGTCGTGCCGCTGGCGGCGACGATCGAGGCCGGCGGCCTGCGCCTGAGCGTTGAGCTGCTCAACGGTCACGTGCGGCGCTGGCTCGACGAGATCGCCAACGCCCGGGTGCACGGCACGACCAAGGCGGTCCCTTCTACTCGGCTGGCCGAAGAGCGCGCGGTCATGCTGCCCGCCCCGGCGTTGAAGGCGCCGCCGGCGCTGCCAATCCGCGTGGCGATGCCGGTGGAGAGCTTGCAGCACCCGCTGGCCGTCTACGACGCGTTGTTGGATGTGGACCTGATCGAGGTGTTCGCATGACGACGCTGCAGGCAGACCGGATCACGGCGCTGTGCGAACAGCTCAAGCTCGCACGCCTGGCGGCCGATTGGTCGGCACTCGCCCAGGACGCCGCCAGGACCGAAGCCAGCTTCGCCGACTTCCTCGAGCGTGTGCTCGGCAGTGAGATCGTCGCCCGGGACGAGCGCAGGACCACCACGTTGATGCGGCTGGCGACCATGCCGGCCATCAAGACGCTCGAGCAGTTCGACTGGAGCCACGCCGGCGGCGCGCCGAAGGCACAGATCCAGGAGCTCGCGCATCTGGCGTTCGTGCCGCGCGCCGAGAACGTCGTGCTGCTGGGGCCCAGTGGCGTCGGCAAGACCCACATTGCCTTGGCACTCGGCCACCGGGCGGTGATGGCCGGGCACAAGGTGCGCTTCATCACCGCGGCCGACTTGATGCTGCAGCTGGCCGCTGCCAGAGCGCAGGGGAGGCTGAAGGAATACTTCAATCGTGCCGTGCTCGGACCGAAGCTGCTCATCGTCGACGAGATTGGTTACCTGCCCTTCGGACGGGAAGAGGCAACGCTCTTCTTCAACGTCGTGGCTAAGCGCTATGAGCGCAGCAGCATGGTGCTGACGAGCAACTTGCCGTTCACACAGTGGGCCGGCGCCTTCGCCGACGACCAGACGATGACGGCGGCCATGCTGGACCGGCTTCTGCACCACGCGCACATCGTGCAGATCTCGGGCGAGAGCTACCGGCTCAAGGACAAGCGCAAGGCCGGGCAGACAGCAAGACGGACGGCGTCGGTCCCATGACCAACGCCGCTGTGGCTCAGCCGCTGCGGGCTCCGCCCTACGCGGCCGAACCGGAGCGTCAGAACGTGCCAGGGTGGGTCAGATTTACTTCGGCGATCAGGATGGAAAGTGGGTCAGATTTAAGTCGGCGTTGACAGAAGATCAAGGCGGCTGGCAGGACTCTTGTCGGACTGGGAGCACGAAGGTCAACGAATTGCCATTGGGCAAAGAGTTGTCATGAGTTCCGCTATTACGAAATCCTTGTCGAACTGCCGACAGAGACTGACGCAGATGAGGAGGCCGCGCCTGCGGAAGTGCCAGCCATCTACGCCATCGCCGCCATCTCCCGACCCCCAACGGGGTCGATTCCCTGACGCTCGAAGTAGTGCCGGATAGCGACGACGCGAGTGTGAACACGGGCGCGTATCAAGGGACAGCTCGGACTGGCTCAAGCGAATTTAAGCGGGATTGCCTTTTTTTGGAAAGATGTTGAGGCCGAGCGCCCGGGCTCACAGGCGTGCGCGTCGTCAATTGTTTCGCGTCGCGCTGTAAACAGGGCCGGCAGACGCTTGCCATCTCTCCATCGGTCCAGGCACGCATGCACCGCACTCTGAGACCACGGCAGGTTGAGCGCACCGGTGAGTCCACTACCGGCCACGAGGCAGTCCAAGTACTGGGCACTGCGGACGGTGCACGCGATGATGGCGGCTCGCTGGGGATGGCTTTTTTGCCGTTCGATGGCACGAAGGTGCGCCGCGAGAGCCATGGCGCCCAACGTCGAACCGGTGACTGCCAAAAGGATGATGTCGAACGCCAGCCCCTTGGCGCAGAACGTCTCGGCCTTGTCGCTGGTCGCGCTTACGGCGTTGCTAGGCGATTCAAGGAGGGACGCGGCTAGTGCGTGCAGCGTTCGGCTGTTTACCACCAGGAGCCGTAGGGACTTGGCAGGAGGTCTAACAGCCAGCTGCACTTTCGGTAAATGCCCCAGACGGATGAGCGGCTCATCCGCCGCAGAGGCAGAACCATTCGTTTTCGCCGCGCTCTTGAGAAATTCGCTTGCCACGGGGCGAGCGTGGCTTGTTCGAAGGGACGGGTCTGTGCGGTGGCGCGCTTTGTAGATGATCGGCTGACGTACGTCGCCGAATCGGGTTAGGCTTCCACCCCCACATGCAGCAGCTGGTGCCGCGGGAGGCTTATCGTGAAGACGCACCCAGTCCCCTGCTTGTCTTGAACGGTCAAGGTCCCGCCATCTGCCTCGACGTTGCGCCGGGCGATGGATAGTCCGAGCCCCAACCCGCTCTTATCGGTGCTGCGCTGCGTAAAGGGCGTGAACATCGTGTCGATCGCACCTGGTGGAAGACCGCCGCAGTGGTCTCTGACTTCGATAAAGACACGGTCGCCAGCCGCGTAGGCAATCAACACGACTTCGGTATGCCGACGCGTAAATTTGAACGCGTTCTGAAGCAGATTCGTGAGAGCGGACAGCAGCTTGTCTCCGTCGCCTCTGATGGCTATGGCGGTATCGTTGGGCATAACGGCAAGGTCGCATCCCCGAGAGCTGGCGTCCAAGGACGCAGCATCTCTCGCCTCCGCGACGAAGGACGAGAGCGCGAACAATTCGTGCTTGTGCGGCTCGCCGGCAGCGGCCCTGACCTCGACCAGCGAACGAGTCACGAGCGCGGAGAGGGCAACCAGGCTTCGCTTCAGCAGCGCGCCGGTGGACCCGGCAATCGAGAGCTTGCCCGACTCGAGCGCCGTGAAAGCCATGGTTGCGGTCTGCAGCGAGTTTCGCAGTTCATGGGCGAGGAACCCGAGCTTTTGGGTGAGGTCTGCCGAGTGCTGAATGGCGACATTCGCGTCCCGCTGGGCGATGAACTCAGTCACAGCATCGGCGATGGCATTGTCAAGGCATCGGTTCAGCGTTCGGAACTGCTCGACCGAGAACGGTGCGTCGCGCTCGACCGCCAAGTCCGTTATGGCTTGACATAGGTCGCCGTAGTCGTGGACTACCTGGTCAACG
Organism: Caldimonas sp.; assembly: GCA_039922395.1. Taxonomy (GTDB): domain Bacteria; phylum Pseudomonadota; class Gammaproteobacteria; order Burkholderiales; family Burkholderiaceae_C; genus Schlegelella_A. Next base: position 1,384 of record JBDSAB010000426.1, on the reverse strand, counting down.
GAGTAGCCGAGTTCAAGAAGCTGCTTGCCATGCGCAGTTGCGGTGACACCAATCTCGGACAACTTCGTCACATCGCCACCGGCGGGCCCTGAAATCAGGACTCCCTCGGCGTGTTCACCTTCCTCCTCTGCTTGCAGCGTCCGGGTCAGCTGGGTCAGAAACAGGGGGACGCCGTTCGCGAGCTGCTCTGTGGTTCCGCGCGCCGTGGACGCTCTGCGACTTTCGCCTTGCACCGGGCGATCAGGTCGTCTCGGTTGTGCAGTAGAAAGCTGTGCATGAGACCTCCTGTCGAATACCAGGCGGTTGAAGTCCACCCTCAGCGCATAGATATTCGGACCGGGGCTAGAAACGTCGCATGCTGCCAAAGCATAAAGCTGAAGATGAACCTCGAAGTCGCGCGGCCGCGCATGGCGCGGAACGCGCCTTACACGGGGCTCATAGGTTATTCGGCACTGGTCGGAGCCGGCGGAGTGCCAACTGTCCCAGCAGCTGCGCCACCCAGTGCGCCGGTGACAGCTCCCACCGTACCGCCCACCAGGGCGCCGACGGGTCCGCCGGCTACGACGCCGATGGCGGCACCCGCGGCAATGCCCGCCATGACGCCTCCGCCCACGTACACCGACTTGGCCTCGCGCTCGGCTTCCTCTGGAAGCAACGGCGCCTGCGCTATCGGGCTAGGGTCCTGCGAGGGAACCCCATGACCGGGGCGCGCCTGTTCGGCGAGGTCAGCGTCGACGGTTGCAGTGCTCAACGGCCGAGTTTTAGATGTGTTCATATGATGTCCTCGGGAAGTTGACGACGAGAGCACAAGCGCCTAGTCGCAGCTCTTTATACGGCCCGCAACCTGCGAATTGCGACGTGCTTAACGCCGCAGGGACGTAGGACATGTGGGCGCGTTGAGCGCACCGGTTCGTCAGGCGATCTGCAGCGGTGAACCAAGTTGACCTCAAGGGGAAGACGGTAAAAGGTGAATGCCATTGGCCGATCAGTCGGCAGCTGCGGCCCATTGCGGCACGCGAGACGCGGCAGCCGGGGCCACACTTCGCCGCTTAAGTCGCGCCCGCTCGTGTTCGACGTTTGCTGGTGGCGTTTGAAGTTCCTATGCCCAGCAGCCCCGCATGACTCTGCTTGGGTTCGGGTCGATCAACCTGGACCGGAAGAGCTGCCCGTCCGTCGCGCGAAGATACGGTGGTGTGGCTCTGTGAGCTCGGCTGATCCTCGGATCGCCCTAAAGTTGCCGGTTGTCGGTGACTGCAATTGGCCGAGACCGGAGTTTCCTGGCTGCACCAGTAAGCTGCCGTTCTACGCGATCAGGCCGACATCCGAGGCAGGCCGCCGCGTATGGAGGCGCTCATCAGTGATGTCGAGCCGATGAGCCGCCTCG
>JBDSAB010000425.1:0-3688 GCA_039922395.1 Caldimonas sp. | reverse complement strand
TGCAGTATTGGTGCAAGGAACTGCATTGCGCCGAGGCCGACCTGAGGAACGCCGTCGCTGCGGTTGGCGAGCACGTGACCGCGGTGCGCGAGCACTTGGCCTCTGGAGGAAAACACGCCCGGCAAGTCCCGTGACGTTGTCAGCGGGGCGCTGGTGGGAGTACCGCTGCCGCCTGAGCCTGCCAAGGTTTCACCAAGGTTCTTCCCAATCTGATCTGCCACCATCTGAGCACCATCACCTGCTGGAGAAGGATATGGGGAAGCTGGTCAGTTGTGAGTGTGGGGAAGCCAGTTCGAGGGAACACTGATGAAGAGCTACTTGCGGCGATCAACACGCATCTGAATCGTGATCACCCCGACTTGGTCGGGAAGGTCGATCCAAAGGACATCTTAGCCATGGCCGAAGAAGAGGGCTGAAGGGGAGTGCTCTTAGCCACGGCTGCACGGGGGGTGGTAATTTTGGTCGCAGGGAATCGGCTCTGATACCGAATTTACGAAGGTGATACCGAGCGCCCGCCGAAGAAAAAAGCGCCGAGGCCATCGACCTAAAGCGCTTGTTCTCCAACAGAAATTTTTGGCTCCTCGACCTGGGCTCGAACCAGGGACCTACGGATTAACAGTCCGGCGCCCTGTCACCTGTTTGTGAATCGCAGCTCAAACTCCTTGACCGCTTAACCACTCATTCACGTGGTGCGGTTTGATGAGGTACTCCTGAAGCAGTAGCCGCTGCTCCGCAGATCGGGGTGCCTGCGGCCGGAAGGTCCGGCATCGTTTCGCTGTTGACATGCCAAGACCAGATGGCGGACGCCCCGTACTCGGGATCGTGCTTTGCCGGTTCACCGTCGGTCTTGGCGCCGACAACGATCCGGAGTGCCGTAGGCTGCCCATTGCAATCGGTCAGAACGGCTGTGTATCTGCGATCGCAACTCGGCAGGTTGTATCCCAGCGTTTTGATGAACCTGCGACCGTGGTTGACGAGTCTTTGGACCAGTTGTTCGTCAAACGAGTCCTCGACCGGTATCCACTGAGGAGATGTCAACATCAACGACAACTGTTCGATACTTGGCACTCCGGCATCGTTCACGTCGAAGGTCGCGATCATTACAAGGTGACTGGCCTTGGATGAACCCCATAGCGACAGCTCCCGTTCGAAGCGTCGTTCCATCTTTCGATACAGCCGCTCAGGGAGCATAAACGGGTGGTCGGGCAAGTGTTTGATGACGGCCTTGAAGCCGTATCGGCTGGGTGCGAGTTCCTTTAGTTCGCCCAGCAGCAACATCAGTCGTCGGCGCGCCGATGGCGGGCCGGGCGCGGGTCCCCATTGCCTCATGCGTCTCTCGTTGATCTCGTCCCGTCGCTCGACCGAGAAGACTTCGGGCAAGTCCAGCTTTCCGGCGAGAACTTCGCCGCGTGCCAAGGACCTCGCAGCCACGGACAACAGACGGGCCCGCACGACGGCCCACGAGCGCTTGCCGGCAAAGGCAGGCCGCCAATGCGTCAGCTCCGCGCGGTCCCAGAGGTAGTGGAGGAGGCCGCGCAGGCCCAAGCCATACTCGCCCGTCGCCACACTGCTCACCTCAGCAGTGTCGGCCCGTCCCGCCGCCCTGGCGCCGCCCCTCGACAGCGCAAAGGCGAGCCTCAATGTCGTCAGGCCGCTGTTCGGATCCTCGACGACGGCCGATCCCAATACACCGCCGGCTCCGGACAGCTCGATCGGCGGCTCGTAGGAAGGGCAGTCGGGCGCATGCTGGCTCCCTGTGTACGGCATCCGCTTGATGCCATAGTCATCCCCAAAGCGCGCCACGTACATCGCGACGCCAGTGCCCCTGCACAGGCAGCGCGGTCGCTCATGGGCGGCATGCGCTCCAGCGAGGGCCTCGGCAAATCCCCGGTCCTCGAGTTTGTAGTGGTGTCCGTTGACCAAGTACATGGGTCTCGCGCTGCCTCGACGGACCTGTGCGACGTGGGAACCTACCGGACGTGAACGACTGGTTCCCGAGTGACCTGTCTTTCTGGCTTCGTTTGCTCGACGGGTCGCTGCTGCGGCGCCGCCTTGTCGTACACCTTCACTCTGAGGGTCTGCCCTTGACGAAGCCGCTCCGCGAGGTTTTCAGCCGCGGCGGTCATAACGGCTTCTCGCTGTCGTTCGGGGACGTTCTTGGCGATGAGGACCGCCTCCAGCGCTGCGAGCACCGCCTTGCGCCCGCCGCTGCCGCGTGCCGACTGCTTTGACTTGCTCGAATCGGCGCTGTCGCCCTGGGCAACCTGTGCCGGTTCTATCCTGTTGACGGACCGGGCCTCGCGCTCCCGTTGCAGCAACTCCTGATCGCCGGCCTGCGGTTCGTAGCCGAGCGCCCTGACCCCACGAATGGAAGCCTCGAGCCACACCAGCCGCTTGAAGTCCTCATGACCGGACACCCGGATGCCTTGCCAGTTGCGCGCCTCGGCGACATCGACCATCGAGCGGGCGACCGACGGATTGTTGTTGTCAGTCGAGAGCCTGAACGTCGACTCGGTGAAGGCGATCCGGTTGGCATCGCCGCGGTAGCGGTATTCGGTCTGACCCAGCGGGACATCGCCAATCTTTATCGCCGCACGCTTGATGACGTAGCGTTCAGTCAAAGCGATCTCGAGTCGAGCAACGCGTGCGGTTTTCTCGGCTTCGAGGTCGACCTTGGCGATGACCGGCTCGGAAGTGGCTTGCACTGTTGAGCCCAGTGCCCTCACCTGCGTTAGCGGTGTAGCAATGGTGGGTATGGACGTCGGCGCTGAGCGCTCGGCTGTGCGCTCGCGCTGCCAGACGCCACCGATCTTGTTGATCGGGGTTCGCTTGTCTTCTGCGTCCACTGCGTAGAACTTGCTGGCCTGCAGTTGATCGGCCTTCGCCACCATCTCATCGAAGCCGTTGGCGCGGTAGGTGACCTCCGCAAACGGGTCGCGCAGCTCGAACCGTTCGGCTGCCACCGGCCGCGGCGTCTGGAACCTTTCCTTGGCGACCGCGGCCCGGTTAGCGGGTTCGACAGTGCCACCGGGGCGAATGCTGGGTCCGGAGTCTGTGTCCACGGCGTACTCCCTTGGGTTGCGAACTGCCGTCCTCTACATCTGGGGCGACATCGTCAGCGCCACCACCTTCGGAGCGGCGCGGTACATCTCGATTTCGACGCGGCGATTCAACGCCCGCCCATCGGGCGTCGCGTTGTCGGCGATCGGATCGCCGACCGGCTGCCAGGTCGTGCGGATCCGGGCCGGCTCCACGCCGGACTGGACCAGCCAAGCGCGTACCGCCGCCGCGCGTTCGCGAGCGACGCGACTCTCCGCCGGCAATTCGATCTCGCCGTCGGTGCGACCTCGAAGCGTGATCAGAGCAGCCGCCTTGGCTTGCTCGATCAATGCCGCCGCGGTCGGCGCTGGCACCTTGACCTCGACGCTGCCGAACGCAAAGTGCACCGATTGGATCGTGTTGGTCATGTCCGGAGGTGGTGGCTGAGGTGCGGGTGCCATCTGCTGCAGCAACGCCAGTCGAGTAGCAGTTGCACTGGCGGTTTCCGCAAGCCGGGCGGTCTCATGGACGACGATCCGGGTGTTGTGCAGTTCGCTCTTGCAGACCTGGAGGTCGACTGCAGCTGCCGCATTGGCCGGGCGCTTCTGCGATTCGTCGACCGTCGGCGGCTTCGGCGTTGAACCGCACG
>JBDSAB010000424.1:0-3688 GCA_039922395.1 Caldimonas sp. | reverse complement strand
TCGCCGACGTGGTCTGGGACAAGGAGCTCGTCGATGCTGCGACCGCTCGCATGATCAACCGGCCGCAGTCGCTCGACACCATCGTCGCGACCAACCTGCACGCCGACATCCTGAGCGACCTCGCGGCCGCGCTGGCCGGCAGCCTCGGCATCGCGCCGACCGGCAACATCGATCCGGAGCGGCGCTACCCATCGATGTTCGAACCGATCCACGGCTCGGCGTTCGACATCATGGGCAAGGGCCTCGCCAATCCGGTCGGCACGTTCTGGTCGGTCGTCATGCTGCTCGAGCACCTCGGCGAAGCGGAAGCCGCAAACAGCGTGATGCGCGCGATCGAACAGGTCACTGCGAACCCGGCTTTGCACACCGGCGATCTGGGTGGCAAGGCCACGACGGCCCAGGTCACGAAGGCGGTTTGCGATCGGGTCGCCGCCAGCGCGCAGCGCAGAGCCGCCTGACGCATCTCGGCCAGGGGCTTGCTTAGCGGACCCGGGGCCCCTCGATCCCCCGTTGGCGGTCTCGGACCGTCTCTCACCAGCAGCCGACAGGCGCTGCGGGGAGCCACTCGATCAGTGACCTGTCGATTCGGGCTAGGCTCGTTCGTCGTGATGACAAGGGCTCCTCACCGGCAGGACGGCGCTCGAGCGCATCGATGCGTTTCCATGGGTGCCCGCCGCCAACCTTTTCATTGACTGGGAATTCAACATGACAGCACCCCTGACCGCTGCGGCCGACCTGGCCGCCAAAGCCAAGACGCCCTTTCCCGACGCGTCGTCCGACTACGAGAACGCGCGCAAGACCCTGCTCGCCGAAGAGATCGAATTCCGCCGCCACATGACCCGGCTGGTCGAGCAGCGCCAGGCGCTCCCGCCCGGTCCGGTGATCCGCAAGAACTATCGCTTCAAGGACGAGCAGGTTTTCGACGTCGGGCTGCGCGACCTGTTCGGCGACAAGGACACGCTGGTCACCTACTTCTGGATGTACGGCCCGCAGCGCGATCGACCCTGCCCGATGTGCACGAACCTGCTGGGCTCCGTCAACGGCAATGCTGCCGACATCAAGCAGCGCGTCGCGTTGAAGATCCTCGGCCGCTCCAGCGTCGAGCGGCAGGTCGCGTTCGCGCAGGAGCGCGGCTGGCACGACCTGAATTTCGTGCAGACGGTCGGCGACGACTACGCGAACGACCTCGGCCTGCTCGCACCGGACGGCGGCGAGTCGCCGGCGCTGGTCGTGTTCCAGCGCGAGGGCGACGAGGTCCGGCTGTTCTGGTCGAGCGAGATGACCCAGGAGATGGCCGATCCGGGACAGGACCCGCGCGATGCGCCGGACCTCGCATCGCTCTGGTCCGTGCTCGACCTGACTCCCGGCGGACGCGGGCGCGACTGGTACCCGAAGCTTCAGTATTGACTCGAGCCCGTTGGTGGCGCGCTAGCCACGGGACGACCGGTTCAGCGCGACCGCGGCGCGGATGAGCGCCTTCAGCGCCGTTTCGTCCAGCGTGTCGCCTTCGTGCACGTCGATCGCGCGCCGCACGTTGCCGTCGAGACTCGAGTTGAAGAGGCCGGCCGGATCAGCCAGCGCGGCGCCCTTCGCGAAGGTCATCTTCACCGCCTTCTTGTAGGCCTCGCCGGTGCAGATGAGGCCGTCGCACGACCAGACCGGCGTCGCCCACTTCCACTCCTCGATCACCGCGGGGTCGGCCGTCGTGATCACGGCTCGGATGCGCGCCAGCATCGCGCCGCGCCAGTCGCCGAGCGACGCGATCTTCGCGTCGATCAGCGCACCTGCATCGCCGGCGGAAGGCGACGGCGCCGCGGCTTTGCGCGACCTGATCGGCGCGCGGGTCTTCGAGGCCGCGACCGATGGCTTCGCCTTCGCCGCCGGCGACTTCTTGGCGGGTGGTTTGGCAGGCGCGACGGCACGGGCCTTGGATGTCGGCATCTCAGCTCCTGAAGCAGCCGATCGCCGGCCGACTCGCACCGCGCGAGCCGGCACCGGTCGTCGGCCCGACCACTGTAGACAGCTTTCGGGGATTCACGTCGGGGCCTTCGCCTGCAGCGTGCGGCCCGCATGCGCGAAGTGGCCGGCGCCGAGGTGGTGGATCGTCTGCAGCGCGGTGTTGTCGTCGCGAAACGACCAGCGGCCCTGCGCGAAGACGCGCGCATCGGCTGACGCAGACAGCACTTCGCCGAAGCAGGTGTCGTAGGCGTCCTGCGCATGCGGCTCGGGGATCAGGCGGCACTCGAGCCACGCCGCGCAGCCGGCCTCGATCAGCGGCACGCCGAGCGTCGCGCCGGGCCGCCACGCGATGCCGTGGCGCGCGAACTTGTCGACCTCGCGACCGCTCTCGCTGCCGACCGCGTAGGTGATGTCGCAGAGCGCGACACCGGGAATGCAGATACCGAACACGCCGCTGTCGGCGACCAGCTCGCGCGTGTAGGTGCGCTTGTCGATCACGACGGCGATGCGCGGCGGCGTGAACTCCACCGGCATCGACCACGCCGCCGCCATCACGTTGCGGCGCGTGCCCTCGGCGCTGCGGCTCGTGATCAGCACGGTCGGGCCGTGGTTGACGAGGCGGCTCGCGTGGCCGAGCGCGACGGGTTGGAAATGACTCATGCGATGGGCTTGCTCAGAAATACGTCCACGCCATTTTCGCGGCCAGGATGTACAGCAGGCCGGCGAAGATGCGGCGCAAGGTCGCGACCGGCAGGCGGTGCGCCGCGCGCGCCCCCATCGGCGCGGTCAGGATGCTGCCCGCGACGATGCCCAGCAACGCAGGTCCGTAGACGAAGCCGAGCGAGAGCGGGGGCAGATCGGCGACCTGCCGACCGGCAAACATGAAGCCGAGCGTGCCGACCACCGCCACCGGCACGCCGAGTGCGGCACCGGTGCCGATCGCGGTGGTCATCGTCACACCGCAGAACAGCATGAACGGCACGGTCATGAATGCACCGCCCGCCGAGACCAGCCCGCAGACCACGCCGATCAGCAGACCGATCGCGACCAACGCCGGCGTGCCAGGGAGCGTGCGTGCGGCAGAGGGCTTCTTGCCCAGCAGGATCTGCGTCGCGCCCGCGAACACGATCACCGCGAACGACAGTGCGAGTGCGCGCTGCGGCACCCAGCCCGAGAGCGCGGTCGCCAGCAAGGTACCGATCACCATGGCCGGCCCGAGGCGGCGAACCAGCGACCAGTCGACGCCGCCGAGTCGATGGTGCGTGCGCACGCTCGCGCTCGAGGTGAAGACGACCGACGCCATGCCGGTGCCGAGGGCGAGGTGAACGGTGTGGTCGGGGGCGAACTGCTGCGCCGCGAACATCGCCGCGAGGACCGGCACCAAGGTCATGCCGCCGCCGATGCCGAGGAGCCCGGCGAGGAAACCGACGAAGGCGCCGGTCACGACATAGGCGAGCATCCAGGTCAGGACCACCGGCCTAGTATCGCCGCCGGGCCGTGCCGCCCCCGCGCAGCGCCTTGTTGTGACGGCCGATCTTTGATAGCGTGGCCGCCCTCGACGAATGGCACAAGGAACTCCGATGAATCCGAACAAGGCACTCTGGGAAAAAGGCGACTTCACGCGCCTTGCGCGCACGATGCGGCGCAGCGGCGAAGCGCTGGTTGCGTCGATCGGTGCGAAGCCCGGCATGAAGGTCCTCGACCTCGGCTGCGGCGACGGCACGACCGC
>JBDSAB010000423.1:0-6220 GCA_039922395.1 Caldimonas sp. | reverse complement strand
GCAGATTCCTGCGAAGACGTTGCCCGAATTCGTGGCCTGGATGAAGGCTCATCCCGATGAGGCCAAGGCGGCCACGTCGGGCTGCGGCAGCGCACAGGAGATGGCAGCCGAGATGTTCCGACGGCAGCGGCCTGGAGATGCTGTTGGTTCCCTACAAAGGCTCTTCGACCGCCCAGCCGGACCTGATCGGCGGGCGCGTTGCGCTCTACATCGACACAATCAGCGCCATCCAGTCACACGTGAAGGCGGGCATGGTTCGCGCCATCGCGGTGTCCACCCGCAAACGCACAGCGGCACTGCCGGGCATGCCGACGGCGGACGAACAAGGACTCAAGGGTTACGACGCGAACACCAACGGCGGCTTCCTGGCACCGGCCGGCACGGCGAAGGCGATCGTTGCCAAGCTCAATGCCGAGATCAACGCTGCGTTGAAATTGCCGGACGTGCGGACCAAACTGGAGACGGCCGGAATCGAAGTCCAGGGGAGGATCTCCACAGGAATATGCCGCGCTGATCAAAGCGGACCTGGCCAAATGGAGCAAGGTCAACAAGGCGGCTTGATTTTTGCGGAGTAGAGAATCGGTCGCAAGATCCAGTCCGATCGTCTCCCCGTCAGACAAGGATGGAACTTGACAAGCGAAGCAGGCAACTCAGGAGCCGCCGGCCGTGACAGGCAGTCCTTAGCCGTTCAGGGACTGTCGACGAAAGCAACTGAACACCGAACGGACATCGGAATCCGATCTACAAGGGATCACCTCATTCGCGCGAAGCAGCAGCCTCTGCGAGATCGTGAGGCCGAGCGCTTTGGCGACCTTATGTTGACGATCAGTTCGAAGCGTGTGGTTTGCTCGATTGGGAGGTCGGCCGGCTAGGCAACCTCTGAGGATCTTGTCAGCGTAAGCCGGAGCTCGTTGGTACGCGTATCGGTGATCGAAGCCGTAGGAAACCAGGGCACCAGTTCAGCGCCCGGGCGAAGCGGCGCAATCACCGGCCTTCGGCTCGCGTGCGCCTGCTCCAGTATTTCGGACGGGCTAACGGAGAACACACCGTAGGGAGCGAAAACCAGCACGTCGGCTTGCGCACGTTTCATCGATTCGAACGCCGTTGCCAACTCGTCGGCCCGACCGATCAGTGTCTTCCAAACGGGCCAATGCGGTGCTGTCACTCCCTGACTGACTCTGCGGCCGAGAGAATGGGGCGGAAGATGTCAGAATGGTCTGTGCGCGACGCGCTGGCGCTCGGTCCGGCACTCTTTCTGGTGGTGAATCACAAAATCGCCGATCTCATAAATTGGCGACGGGCTCGCTGTAGCTTCATGGAGATCGTCGGATGCAACGCAATGGCAGCGTCCCTGAGCAAATGCAGCAGCACGCCGTGCGCAATGTGCTCGAGCGTGCGCCGTCGATGCTCGCCTACTGGGGCAGCGACCTGCGCTGCCGCTTTGCCAACAAGGCGTACGAGTGCTGGTTCGGGGTGGACGCGCAAGGTCTGGTCGGCACCACCATCCAGGACCTGCTCGGTCCGACACTGTTCGCACTCAAGGAGCCGCACATGCGTGCTGCCCTGCGCGGCGAGGAACAGATCTTCCAGTGCCTCATCCCCGGCCCCGACGGTGTGCATCGCCAGAGCCTCGCCCACTACCTTCCTGACTTCGTGGACGGCCAGGTCCACGGATTTGTAGTACAGGTCACCGACGTCACGTCCCTCAAGGAAACCGAGGCGGCCTTATGCGTCGAGTCGGCCGAACGCGAACGGGCCGGTAATCTCTTGCGAAAGAGCGAGGCGGCTCTCCGGCAAGCACAACGTCTGGGGCAGATCGGCAGCTGGCATTGGGAAGCCGGCGCCGATATTGCGACGTGGTCCGAAGAGCTCTACCGCATCTTCGGTCGCGACCCGGCGCGTCTACCGCCCTCCTACGCGGAGCAAATACACCTCTACACGACGCAGAGCTGGTCGGTTCTGCAGCCCGCCGTCGCACGAACGCTCGAACACGGCGATCCCTACACGTTGGAGCTCGAATACATCCGCACCGACGGGGCCACCGGCTGGATCGAGGCCCGCGGCGCGGCCGAACGCGACGAGCACGGCGCCATCGTCGGACTGCACGGCACGGCTCAGGACATCACGGCTCGCCGCGATGCGCGCCAAACGCAGCTCAAATTGGCGACGAGCGAGAAGTTTCGCGACCGACTCGCGGCCCTGACGCCTGGGGTGGTCTACGTCTTCGATCTCGAGCGCCAGTGCAGCGTCTACATCAATCGTTCTGTCGCGCTCGCCCTCGGGTACGGCCCCGAAGAAGTCAACGCGATGGGGGCTGACGTCTTGCCGATCCTGATGCATCCGGACGACCGGCTGCGCTTTCCCGAGCACCTGGAGCGCGTGCGCAGGACCCCAGATGACGCAACAACCGATTTCGAATTCCGAATGCGCAATCGCGCCGGCGAATGGCGCTGGTTCCAGAGCCGCGACGCCGTTTTTTCGCGCGACGAGTTGGGCGAGGTGCGCCAGCTCATCGGCACGGCCATGGAGATCACAGGCCGCAAGCAAAGCGAGCAGGCGCTGCGCCAGGAGATCACCGAGCGCAAACAGGCGGAGGAGATGCTACGCAACAGCGAAGGACGGTATCGGCGCGTGATCGAGACGGCTCACGAGGGCATCTGGACGATCGATAGCCAAGGACGCACCACTTATGTGAACCAGCGCATGGCCGAGCTACTGGGTTATACGCCGGCGGAGTTGATGGGCTGCGTCCATACGGATTTCATGTGGGAGGAGGATCGTCCCACTGGAGAGGCGGAATTGGAACTACGCCGCCAGGACGTACCCCGCGTCTGGGACCAACGCTACCGTCGCAAGGACGGTAGCCAGCTGTGGACTGTGGCGTCCTGTAGCTCGATGTTCGATCCCGATGGCGAGTTCATCGGCGCGTTGGGTATGTTCACGGACATCACCGCACGCAAGGAGGTCGAAGCGGCGCTTAGCGTGAGCGAGGAGTTCAACCGCGCCGTGCTCGAGAGCAGCCCCGACTGCGTGAAGGTGCTCGATGGCGAGGGCCGCTTGCTGTTTATGAATGCGAACGGGTGCGGCCTGATGGAGATCGACGACTTCGGGGCGTTACGCGGCCAACCCTGGTCAGTCCACTGGCCCTCTGCAGGCGCGTCGCTGGCGCGCGATGCCGTGGCGAAAGCTGCCCGCGGCGAAAAAGCGCAATTCCAGGCGTTCGCACCGACGGCCAAGGGGACTCCCAAATGGTGGGATGTGATCGTCGTGCCGGCTGAGGGCTGGCGCCACGGCGACGGTGCCGTCCGGCTGATCTCCGTGTCGCGCGACATCACCGATCGCAAGGCGATGGAGGACGCGGTGCGCCAGAACGCCACGTTGTTCTCGCGCCTCGTCGAACAGGCGCCGATGGGCATGTACGTTGTCGACGCCGAGTTCCGCCTGCAGCAGGTCAATGCCTTGGCCGCCCCGGTCTTCGCCACCGTCGACCCGCTGATCGGCCGCGACTTCGCCGAGATCATGGAGATCCTGTGGGGACCGGAAGTGGGTGCCCGTTGCGCGCAGATCTTCCGGCAAACGCTGGCCACCGGCGAGCGCTACGTCTCGAAGTCCTTCTCCGAGCGTCGTTTCGACCTGGCTGCCGAACAGGCCTTCGAATGGGAAACGCAACGAGTGACCTGGCCCGATGGCCGGCACGGGGTGGTCTGCTATTTCCACGAGATCACGGCACGCCAGCGCGCCGAGCGTGCGCTGCGGGAGCGCGAAGAACACCTGCGGCTGGCGACCGAGGCGACCGGCGTCGGTATCTGGGAGTGGAATGTCTTCAGCGGCCGGATCAGATGGGATGCGCAGATGTTTCGCATCTACGGCATCGCGCCGACGCCAGAAGGATTTGTCTCCTACGAAGACTGGAGCGGCTGCGTGCTGCCGGAGGAGCTGGCCCACCAGGAAGAACTGCTGCAAGACACGCTGCGCAAGCTCGGCAAGGGCAGCCGCGAGTTCCGCATCAGGCGCCGGGACGACGGGCAGTGCCGCAGCATCCTGTCGGTGGAGACCGTGCATGGCGATGCCCAGGGGCAGGTGCAGTGGATCGTGGGCACAAATCTCGACGTGACGGCGCAGCGGCAGATGGAAGCCGATTTGGAAATCGCCGCGCGCCGCAAGGACGAGTTCCTGGCGACGTTGGCACACGAACTGCGGAACCCGCTGGCGCCTGTCCGAAACTCGCTGGAGCTGATGAAGCGGGCGAATGGACACGCTGGCCTGCTCGAGCAGGCGCGGGAAACGATGGAGCGGCAGGTGGCGCAGATGGTGCGCTTGATTGACGACCTGCTCGACGTGAGCCGCATTACGCGTGACAAGCTCTCGCTGAAGAGGGAACGCGCCGAGCTGGCGACCGTCGTGCGCCACGCCGTCGAGACCTGCCAGCCGCACTACGAGCGAGAACGTCAGGCATTGCGCGTGGCGCTGCCGTCGACGCCGATTTATCTGCATGGCGATCCGGCGCGCTTGGCCCAGCTATTTGGCAACCTGCTGAACAACGCATCGAAGTACACCCCTGCGGGCGGTTGCATCGAGCTCGTCGCCGAAGCGCAAGGCGAGGAAGTCGTGGTGACGGTGCGCGACAACGGCATTGGCATCCCGGCCGACATGCTGTCTCGAGTGTTCGACCTGTTCACGCAGGTCGACGCATCGCGCGATCTATCGCAAGGCGGGCTGGGCATCGGTCTGGCGCTGGCCAAGCGGCTCACCGAGATGCACGGCGGCACCATTGCGGTTCGCAGCGAAGGCCGTGATCGCGGGAGCGAGTTCGTCGTGCACCTCCCGGTCATGAAGGAAGGCGGCGATCCCGGGCCAGCGGTAACGGCAGCAGGCGCGACGTTGCCCGTCACCGCGCGTCGCATCCTCGTGGTCGACGACAACCAGGACAGTGCCGAGAGCCTGGCGGCGCTGCTGGCGCATGACGGCCACGACATGCTGACGGCTCACGACGGATTGGATGCAATCGAGAAGGCGGCGTCATTCCGACCCGATGTCATCCTGCTCGACATCGGCCTGCCGAAATTGAACGGCTACGAAGCCTGTCGCCGCATCCGCCAACAAGCGGGGGGCAGGAGCATCCTCATCATCGCGCAGACCGGCTGGGGCCAGGACGCGGATCGCCGTGCCGCCGAAGCCGCCGGGTTTGACGCGCACCTGCTCAAGCCTGCAGACCTGTCGCAGTTGTTCACCCTGATCAATGCGCCGCGGTTGAATGGTGTGAAGTTGCAGAACACCTAGCAAGCAGCTTGCAGCTCGCAATCTGGGCCGCGGAGCTTAACCAGTCGGGCGTGCGCCCTCACGCGTCGGCACGCCCGAGCCGCGAAAAGTGTTGTTGCTTTCCAGAAATGCCGGCCCATACTGCACCGAGCTGAGGGGCGCGCAACGGGTCTGGTGAATCGTTGTTCAGGCGCGGACGGCAACGGTGCGCCGCACTTGAACGACCAGACCTGCGCATCGGGCCCGGTTCACGACCTTGAACCTGGAGTTCCCCATGAGTCTTTACCTAGTTCGTGCGCAGTACACCCCGGAAGCCCTGAAAGGCCTCATAGCCCATCCCGCCGACCGCTAAGGGCCCGGCCGGGAGGTCTTCGAGGCTGCCGGAATGAAGCTGCTCCATATTTGGTACTCCGCCAAGGGCGAAATCGTGTGCGTCGCCGAGGGGGGTGCCGTCAACGGTGCCAGCGTCGCAATGGTGGTGGCGGCTAGCGGCGGCCTGTGTAACGTCACGACTGAGGAGCTGCTCACGACAAAGCAGCAGCTCGAGGCGATGAAAGGCGCCGGGGAAGCGGCGGCAAAGTACCGCGCGCCTGGCGCGGCGGGCACGCCGTCGAGGTAGCGCCTTAAACGGCCAGTTGCCTGAAGACTCGCCGAGGCGAGTTTTTTTGTTGCGAGGTGGCGCCTTGAAGACCGAAACCGGTGGCATCACACCTCCGTTGGCGCTTTGCGCCGCGCCGCCGCTGTCAGGTCGCAAGCGTGCCTGATCCTGCGGGCATGCGCAGCATTCCGTCTCGGATTTGCACTCTCAGGCGCGCCATGCCACAAGCATCTAGCCTTGCATCTTGTCGCTGAGAAGCGCTCTGGCCCGTCTCGTCCATGAAGGGTAAGCGAGGTCTCAAGACCGCATTGACCGTGACCGGATGATGAGCCGAGGATGCGTCCACTATGCAAGACTGTGGAC